>JAFGHN010000331.1 GCA_016930115.1 Spirochaetales bacterium
CGGCTCTGGCGTGAGTTCAACCATGACCGATGTCCCGTTCTCGCCTCCAGTCTCGCATTCGCCTCCCTGCTCGCGCTGGTTCCAGTTTCCGCTCTGCTCTTCGCCCTCTTCAGCGGATTTGGAGCGTTTGCCTCCATAATCGAATCCATTCAGACGTTTCTGATTGGGGTTCTCGTCCCCACGCAGCAGGAAGAAATTCTCACCTATGTAAGCCGTTTTGTCGAAAATACCAGCAAACTTGGTGTTTTCGGTCTTATTTTTTTTCTCATAACCTCAGTTCTCCTTCTTGCCGGAATCCAACGTACCTTTGACGCGGTCTGGGGCGCCACCTCAAAAAAGAATACGGTGGGCAAGTTCGCTACCTATGCCTCGGTGCTCATCGTCGGAAGTTTTCTCTTGAGCATCGGGCTGAATGTTACCGGAGTTCTCAGCTCTTCGGTAAGGCAAATTCTCTCGGCGGAGGGCAACTGGTTCCAGGATGTGTTCATACTGATTTTCCCCACGGTGTTCCTTTTCGTGGCATTGTTCTTTATGATCCGCTTCATCCCGGCGGCGAGGGTCGCCACATCAAGCGCTCTCATCGGCGCACTGGTGGGCGCCCTGTTGTGGGAGGCAGCCAGGAGGATTTTTGTCTTCTGGGTCAGCTACGTGTTGAGGCTCTCCGTCGTTTACGGCTCGCTGGCGGTCATCCCGATCTTTCTCATCTGGCTCTACCTGGCGTGGACGATAGTGCTTCTGTCCCTCGAGGTGGCGTATGTGCACCAACACCGGGGAGAACGGTCCTCCGGGGTGGCACTCTGGCAACGCGAACCGGCGGAAGTGCTCCGGTGCGGGCTCGAGCTCTACCTCACCGTTGCCGGGGATTTTGCTTCAGGGGCAAAGCCTCCTTCCGGTGCGTATCTGGCGGAACGCCTCGGAATCACCGAGCGCGATATGCTGCGTTTCATCGCGAGCTTTCAAAACGCAAACCTGCTGATTCCAGCCGGAGGGAAACAGCGCGGCTATGTCCCTTCCCGGGAGCTGAGCGCGGTGCAGGCGGAGGAAGTGGTGCGTTGCGTATTCGGCACGCTGCGGGAAGGCAGGGACCCGGATCAACCTGCCGCGAGACTCTTTGATGCGTTGGTGCGCGGCGCCTTCGGCTCTCTGAAAGGAAAAACCATTAAGGACATCCTGAATATAAACAGCCTCGAGCCGGAGACCGTCCCCGGAGTGATTATCGATTCAGCAAAGGAGAGGGAACCGTCCTGGTTCCGGCGTTTTTTCAAGAAATGATAACAGCACTCATCTTCCAGGTATACCTCCCCGCCTTTCTTATGCACGTCGGGCTGAGCATGACTATTCCGGTCATACCGCTGTTTGCCCGGGATCTGGGCGCGAGCCTTGGCGCAATCGGCCTTATCGTCGCGACAAAGGGGATCGGCCCAATCCTTCTCAACATCCCATCCGGAATGCTCATTTCGAAGTACGGCAACCGGTTTATACTTCTCGTAACCACCGTCCTCACGATTCTCACGGCGGTTGGCACCGGGCTCACCAGGAACATTGCGGTTCTCGCTCTCATGACGCTTCTCATGGGCGGAGCGCAGACCGTCTGGCAACTGACACGGGTCAACTATGTTCGCACGACGGTGCCGGCGGGACAGCGCGGCCGTGCGATTGCGTCGCTGGGGGGAATCGGAAGAATTGCCGGACTCCTCGGTCCGATAGTCGGGGGATTAATAGGGAAATTCGTCGGGCTCAAGTGGGTGTTTTTCGCGCAAGGCCTCATCTCTCTGCTCGTGCTCGCCCAGCTGCTCGCAAGCAAAAAAACCAAAGAAATCCATGTACCGGCGGCCGGAACAACAAGCCGCGGGCTCTCGACTGTCATAGAGATGCTCGGCACTCATAAAAAGAGCTTTCTCACTTTCGGGATTGTAAGCGTTGTCTTCCACATTCTCCGTATAGGGAGACATGTCCTCTTTCCGCTGTGGGGCGAGGCGATTGGTCTCGACGTCGCCGAGATCGGACTCATCCTCGGGCTCATATCGGCGGTGGACATGACCCTCTTCTATCCAGCCGGCATGATCATGGACAGGAAAGGGAGAAAATGGGCCGCCATACCGTCGCTCCTGATCATGTCCGCAAGCTTCTGCCTGCTCCCCCTTGCCGGCTCCTTTGCGGTCCTCCTCGTTGTCGGGCTCTTGAACGGGTTCGGAAACGGCCTGGGAAGCGGCATCGTAATGACCATGGGGTCCGATCTGGCGCCGAAAGACCACGCCGGGGAATTCTTGGGGATATGGTTTCTCGTTTCGGCCATCGGCGATCTCGTCGGCCCCGCCGTCATAGGCTATATCTCACAGCTGCTCACCTTAGGCGCCGGCTCGGTAAGCGTCGGCGGGATCGGGTTTGCCGGCACCGCTTTTATGCTCTTCTTTGTAGCCGATACGCTGAGAAAACGGAAAGAACCTGATCCGCCGCCTGCCGTCACAAAGCCGACAGAATGACGACAAGAATGTAGGTATCGCGATTTTTAGCTACAAAGATGTAGCGTTCTGTATTTGCAGTTTTACCAATGAAGCGTTCATTCGCAATTACGCAGCCCGGGCATATCTAAAGCTAAATCATTTATTAATAAGCAATTAGCAACATATCTCCACTCGCTTATATCAAGCTCTCCAGACATGGCATGTTCCTTGCTTTTCACAACAGCAACCGCCGGTGTGAATTGGATAGGCGGCTTGAAATCTTGTACTGAGGAGTGAGACATGATCAACATGGCGGACATCGCCGCAGGGCTAGACACGGTATGGGTTCTCATCGCGGCCTTTCTGGTCTTTTTTATGCAGGCCGGTTTCGGCATGGTGGAGGTGGGATTTATCCGGGCAAAGAACGCCACGAATATCCTCACGAAGAACTTTCTCGATTTCTGTATGGCTTCCCTGGGGTTCCTTTTCTTCGGATACGCCATCATGTTCGGGCAAGGAAACGGCTTTATGGGCCTGAAGGGTTGGTTTCTCATCGGCGCAGAAAGCGGCGCCGATGTTCCCCTGTACGCCTTCTGGCTCTTCCAGGCGGCCTTCTGCGGCGCCGCGGCTACTATCGTCGCCGGGGGAATGGCGGAACGGATGAAGTTCCCGGCCTACCTCATCTACTCGTTTCTTATTTCGGCCTTGATCTATCCGATTATCGGTCACTGGGTCTGGGGCGGCGGGTGGCTCGCCTCTTTAGGCTTCGCCGATTTTGCCGGGTCGACGGTTGTTCACACCACCGGCGGGATTGCCGCGCTCGTCGGTACGATTATGCTCAAACCCCGCGCCGGTAAGTACCGGGCCGATGGCAGCCCGAACATGATTGCGGGCCATAACATACCTCTCGCCTCGCTGGGCGTGTTTATTCTCTGGTTCGGCTGGTTCGGCTTTAATCCCGGTTCCACGCTTGGTGTCGGAAACGGAGAGCTTATCGCCCGCGTGGCGATCAATACAAACCTCGGCGCCGCCGCGGGCGGAGTCGGCGCGATGGGCATCATCTGGGCTCTGACAAGGAAAGCGGATCTTTCCATAGCGATGAACGGCGCGCTGGCGGGGCTTGTAGCGGTTACCGCCCCTTGTGCTTTTATCGATCCCTGGGCGGCAATAGTGATCGGCCTTGTGGGCGGCGTTGTGGTGGTCTTCGGCGCCCGGTTTCTTGATAAGCTGAAAATCGATGATCCTGTCGGCGCGGTTCCCGTCCACGGGCTCAACGGAATCTGGGGGACCATCGCTATCGGTCTTTTTGGAAAATCCTCGCTGGGCGTTGCACATGACGGTCTCTTTTACGGCGGCGGGCTGACACAGTTGGGTATCCAGCTTGCCGGCGCGCTGTCGGTTGCCGCCTTTGTTCTGGTGGGCATGGGAATTGTGTTTAAATTGATCGACCTTACCATCGGCTTGCGGGTCTCCGTTGAAGAAGAGTACCGCGGTCTCGACATCGGCGAACACGGCATGCAGTCCTACTCGGGTTTTCAGATCATCAACTAGGAGACGTTTATGAAAATGATAACAACGCTCATCCAGCCGAGCAAGCTTGAAGAGGTGAAGAAAGCGCTGTTTGAAGCGGAAGTGCACAAGATGACGGTGACTTCAGCCCTCGGTTGCGGCCAGCAGAAGGGATACACCGAGACTTTTCGCGGTGTGAAAAGCGAGATAAATCTCCTGAACAAGATCCGCATCGATATTGCGGTCAATGAGGATTTTGTCGAACCCACGGTGGAAGCGATCATCCGGGCGGCCAGAACCGGCAAGATCGGGGACGGAAAGATCTTCATCACCGAGCTGACCGAATGCATCAGGATCAGGACCGGGGAGCGGGGCCGCGACGCGATAGGCTAACCGGCCGCCGGTCACCCGCCCTGCCGGCGCCGGAGGTTATGGCGAAGCTCGTGCCGGCGCCTTCTCCTGCCGTAGGGACGTGGGACGGCCGCTTGATGCCTCTCGGCTGAAACCCAGACGTGAATGTCCGCCGCGACGCGTTCATCAAGGGCGATGTGGGAGTTTTCGCACTCGATGACAAAGGACGGATACCGCTGGTGAAGCTTGACGGTCATACCGGGCCGGACAAGCAGGTTCTCGAGCCGGTGAAGCTGCTGATCGTTTGGGGCGTACACGTATGCAATCCTGGCGGTCTCCCCCACTTCAAGCTGATCGAGAGGAATGACCGAGCTTTCGACAATCTGAGCGTGTTCGATACAGCACTTTCCCCTTGGGATGGGCATCCCGTGGGGACACTCCCGGGGGTGCCCAAGAAGCGTGCAGATACTGTCGACAAGGTCCGGGTTCACGATGTGTTCAAATTCACAGGCGCCAGCCTCAAACTCAGCGCCAAGGACGTCGTGGACAAGCCGTTCGGCCAACCGGTGTGAGCGGATGAGACGGCGGGTGAAATCGCGTCCCTTCTCCGTCAGCGAAATGGTGTCTGCATCGACGGAAATCATCTCATCCTCCTTCAGTTGATCCAGCAGTTTGGGCTGCAGTTCCTCTCCCGCCTCCCGGTTGAAATATTCGAGCGAGTTCTCCTTGCTTTCATCCATGTACCAGAGCGTCTCGAGATACTCTTCTTTCATTCTTTTTTCATTCATGGCGGTCCTCCTACAGACCTGCGGCAATCAGTATCCAGTTGAGAATGCCCGCAAGGACAAACGAAGAGACGTTGATGATCAACGTGATCGCAAGTCCGCGCACCACCCCTATCTGTCTGCACATTGCCACGATATTGGCGAAACAGGGGACAAACATCGTTGTGATTACCACCGCCACCAAAGACTGCACGTAGGAAAGAGCACCACCATCAACCATATTGAGCAGCAGTCCGGCGGCGGCCTCATGACGGGCAAGCGAGAGGATGAGGACCTCCACAATATCGAGGGGCAAACCGAGCCATCCCGTCACCACCGGCGACAGGAATCTCTTCGTCGCGTTCAGAATCCCCGTCCGTTCCGCGGCGAAGAGGACGATCGACGCGATAACAAAGACTGGAACAGCCTCCTTGAGAAACCAGAGAAGCCTGTAACCTGTTTTTTTGGCGATGGCCCCGACTTTTGGCGCCCTGATCGGCGGGAGCTCCTGGATAAAATCCTCGCCTTCGTCATCCGGCAGTATTTTATTCAGGATGAAACCCGCGGCAATTTCAACCAGGGCGAGAGTGAACAGATAGATGAGGAAGGCCCGCACCCCTATCCTTCCCAGAATGGCAATATCGATCGCAAGTTGCGCCGAGCAGGGAATGGCAAAGGCGATAAGATAGATGGCTATCAGCTTCTCCTTTCTCGATCTGATATTCCTCGTTGTCATGGTTGCCATCGTCTTGCATCCGAAACCCAGAACGAGGCTCATGATGGATTTTCCGGTAAGTCCGATGCGTCCAAGCACTCTGCGGGTAAGTACGCTCAAGTTTGGCAGATATCCCGTGTCCTCGAGCAACCCAAGCATGATAAAGAACGCCGTCAGGACCGGCAGCACCGTGACGATGGCGTTGAATAGTCCCAGGGTGAGTATGCCGTACGGTCCCACAAGAAAATCCCTGAAGAATTCGGAACTTACGGCTGAAGATATCCGTTCCACCACAGGGTCTACGATAAAGCCCGACAGGACGCCCTCAACGGCGCCGGCGCCTTCCACGACAAGAAGGTAGGTGACGACAATGATCGCGCCCAGGATCGGAAATCCAAAAACCGGATGCCTCGCCGCCTCCGCAAACAGACGGGCCGTCTTTCCGGCCGGTGTGCGGGAAATCATGCCGGCGCCGTTGAGAATCACTTCCTCCAGAAGCGCCCGCCGTTTGGCGAGGAGTCTGACAGGGTTGCTCCGCGTCCGCCGGTAAAGCGATTGAAAGCGTTCCTCCGCAAGGACCGCGTCACGGCCGTCCAGGCCAAGTCCTTCGAGAATGAAGTGGTCGCCTTCAATGAGCAGGAGTGCCGCCAGCCGCCTGAAAGGCACATTGGAAGGGAACGCCGCCTCAAGCTCGTTTACTATCGAATCGATTTCTTCGCCGTATGAAAGCTCAAGGCTGCTTGGTGTGAGATTGTTGAGGACATTTTTCAGCCGCTCGGCCCCGGCGCCGTCGTTGGTAAAATCGACAACAGGTATACCAAGGAAACCGGACAGTTTATTTGGATCAAAACCGATATCATCAAGATCCGTGTCGTCTATCGAATTCAGACAGATCGCCAGGGGAATGCCAAGCTCGATAAGGTCGAGAGTAAGCCTCAAGGAAAGACGGATCCTGTTGGAATCGATACACTGAATGATCCCGTCCGGACGCTCTTCCAGGAGGAAGTTGCGCATGAAGAGTTCCTCCTCCGAATGAACGAACAGGTCATGGAGCCCCGGCGTGTCAATGATCTCGTACTTCTCGCCGTGTATTTTGACGGTCTTCTGCTTTACCTCGATCGTTGTCAGAGGATAATTCGCAACAATGTTGTAATCTCCGGTGAGGTGGTTATAAACTTCGCTTTTGCCCGTGTTTGGCAATCCGACAATAGCGATACGCCGCATGACGTCTCTAATGTAACATGTATTAAGAAGGATTACCATACTTTTGCCTACATATTGAAGTTAATGCGCATTAACCGGGCACCAATATTGTCGCCGTTTCTTTTCCGTGGTATTCTCATTCTTAGTTTCTATGTACGGAGGACCTCATGGAGTGGGTAATTATCGGTGTTAGTGTTCTGGCATTCCTCATGTATATTTTCTTCTACAGATTTTTCGGCGTAGATGCCCGGATCGAGATGTTGGTTCTTCATTCCCTCGTCTTTGCCTTGATTGTGGCTTTTGCCGTGCTTCTCTGGATATCGATTGACCAGGATCTCGGCGCATTCGCGGTGACCGCCGCAATCGCCGCTCTTGCGGGTTTTGGCACCATTCTGCTCAAGTATTTCCTGGCCGAGTTTGGAATCAGCAGGAGATCTTAGACCGATTCAGCAGGCCGGGTCAGATATCTACAGCTGTCGGCGCCGCTTAAGGCGGTTTCCAGCACTTCTGTTTCGAGCCCGCGGTCGAGAATTTTTCCCACAGCTGCGCAACAGAAGCGGCGCAGTGGACAACGCTCCGACAGCAACTATGGTAGAAGTTGGTAGTCGCCGTCCACTATATTGTAAACACAAAAGCCCGCGTTATCTCCTCCAACGTCACCTGCTTCGTCGAAATTGATTGTCCCTATTACGGTATCGAAATCATTGTTCTCAAGGGCGAAGAAGATGTCGGCGGGATCGATGCTCCAGCCGGCTAAATCAATAGCGAACAGCAGTGCCTGCGTCGCGGCATAGGCTTTAAGAAAATGCGGCTTCGGGTCTTCGCCGTAGGTATCAATATACTCGGTGATTTGATCTTGCCCTTCGAGGACTTCCGACTCCGGAAGGTATTCGACTACATAGACGTCCGGAGGGTTCGCCGGAACGTTGCTCAGGAACTCATTGTTTTCGAAGCTCGTGGCCACGATGAACGCTATGTCTATCGAAGCGGCTCTGATCGCATTAAGCAGCTCGGCGCCGTTAGCACCACCACCCGCGTATAGTACAACCTCCGCGCCCAATGTTCCTAAAGCGCCTGTTACGGCCGAAAAGTCTCCTGCGGCCGCTACAAAATCGATTCCCTCGTTCTGCACTACCGTTCCGTTGACTATATCCGGATTCACTACAACGCTTTCTATAAAATCTGCAAAATCGATGTAGTACTGCCGCTCCGTATCGTGAAGTATTGCGAAGCTATCGCCGTCGGAGCGGGTTCCGTCCAAGTCATCGCCGAAGATTGCGGCGTAACGTGCCCTGTCTAACTCGTCATGAATGGTCCGGTAGAAGTTAGGATACAAGCCGCTCCTGGTGAGGTGCGGATAAGTCGCCGTGGGCGATATAACGGGGAGAGCGGCATCGGTGTATGCCGCGATAAGACCAGCTTCGGTGGTGGCACTCGTTGTGTGCCCGATCACACCAAGCACGCCTTGGTCGACCATGCGTTGCGCAGCGACTTCGGAGACGGTGGATTCGGAAACGTCATCCTCCACTTCCAAGGCCATGAACTTTCCTTGGAAACCTCCGGAGTAATTCATGCTGAAAGTGCAAAGCTTTGCAGCCCGGTATATATCCACTCCAAACGATGCCGCCGAGCCGGTGAAGTCGGTCACAACGCCGATTCGCGCCACCTCGTCCATGCTCGACGGGACAAAGAGAACACCATCTATGATATCCGTCGCGGCGGCGTTGACTTCGCTCTCTAGCGCTGCAACATCAAAACCCACAGGAAACGAGCGATACGGAGCAAGACCAACAGCACCTTCGGAAAGACCGAGGTAATATGTTGTGCCGCCTTCAGGTGGCCCGGCTAAGAACTCGTCCACCACTATACTGACGGCGATATCGATATATTTGATCGCCGAAGTGATCACCGTGTCCGGATAGAGGGGGTTCTGATCCATATCTACCCCGATACCAAAGACCTCCGCGGCGTCGGCGGCTGCAAGTGCGCCGGAACCGGTTTCGCCCGCCGCGTGAAAGATTACGTCTACCCCTGAGTTGTTAATGAAATCTTCCGCGGCTGCCTGTCCGGCAGCAAAGTCTGCAAAAGTACCCACCACGGTAGATAGAACGGTGCAGCTCGGCCTAATTGTCTTTGCTCCCGCGTAGAATCCTGCGAGGTATGCTCGAGTTTGCGGGATGTCCGCCCCCAGTACCACGCCGAGCGCCTGGGAGTCGCTCACCGAGGCCGCCGTAAAGCCAGCGAGAAATCCGGACTCGTGTAGTTTAAACATCACGCCGAAGGCGTTTTCCGGGGCCGTATCTTCGACCAAACCGTCAATAGCTACAAACGTGGTACCTGGATAGCTACCCGCTACATTGGCCATCGGTGCCGTCGGTGTACCGAACATAAACCCGATCCCGAAGATCAGGTCTGCTCCGTCCTCTGCTAGGGCGGCAAGTTCGGCTTCGTAGTTGATATCGTCGGACGCCACAGCTTCATAGACGATATCATAATCGATAGCGGCTTGTTCCAACGCCGTATTTGCCATCTCGTTGTATCCGCCGTCATCCAAAGCGCCGGAATAGAGCATCACCACCTGTATGACTGCATATTCGATTGCGTATGTTCCCGTCGCTATTGCGGAATCCGTCATTCCATCCTTCACCGCTAAAGTCTTCAAGGTAACACTTGTCCCATCCCCGGCGATGTTGATAGCAGTGCTATAGACCGCCGATGCCGCGGTCGGGTCATTCCCATCAGTTGTGTAATGGATCGTCGCGTCCGGAGTCGTACAGCTAATAGTCACCTGCTGATCAGAATCGTAGGTTCCTGGTGCCGGATCGAACGTGGGGGTTGAAACCTGATTTTCCTCGGTAATCGTCAGGATATAATGCCCGATGGCAATATCGGAATCTGTCTTGCCGGTGACGATAGCTAGTGCTTTGATGGTGGCCGACGACGATAGCTCGAACGGCCCCTCATATTTCGTGGACGCCGCCGTCGGATCAGTCCCGTCAAGAGTGTAAAAAATGATCGCTTCTGAATCCTCGCACGCTATAGTAATCTGTTGAACCGAAGTATATTCGCCAGGAGGTGGGGCAAACACGGGCTTCGCCACCTTTGGCTTTCCCAGGCCGAGCAACTCCAGAATGAACTCGCAACCCATTAAGGACAGGAGTAGCAAGACAATAATCAATATGACTGGAACCTTTTTCATCGCGCACCCCCTGCAACTTATATTCATGTCCCAAATTCTAATGCATTCGAATATCGGGCGCAAATTCAACCAGTATCTAATAATGCACCTTCACTGCCGCCCCAATCCTTCACGGGCGGTTAACCTGACAA
>JAFGHN010000008.1 GCA_016930115.1 Spirochaetales bacterium
ACTTCCTTTCTCTGCTCAAAGTACGCGACGTTCTGTTTTGAATAACCTAACGCCAAGCCCTGGGGAATGAGAAAATTTCTTGCGTATCCGGCCGCCACTTCCCGCACATCACCCTCTTCGCCCAGGTTATATACATCCTGTTTCAGTATTACTTTCACTCGTTTCATCGCAGCCTTACTCCTTCTGTTCCTTCCTGAAATGTATCCACAACTCGGAAACCCCCAGTACGGGCAGTCCTATGAGAATAACCAGGTTCACACCCGGCCATATAATCAAAACAGCTATACCCGCTACCAGCAACACTCGCAGATATTTCGAAGCGTTGCGTCTATCAAGTAGCGTCTGCACAATGCCGATCCCCTGCATACCGTAGACGAAAAGCATTAGCGAACCGATATTCCATGCCGCATAGGCAACTGCGCCGATTCCAACCAGATAATCGACAAGCACCAGTGCCCAAGCTCCCAATAGCGGCCAAATCATCTTATCCGGTAAACGGAACTCGCGCAAACCCGGAGCCCTGATTCCTGATATCCGTCCGGCTATCTTTCGTCCGGCCCATATACTGCCGGCGACGCTGAGGAAATACACAAACAGGTAGTTCCTCAGAAGCATCTCTGTTATATAACCCGTTAGATAATCGACATCGACGGTCGCTCCACCGGCCTCGCTTCCCTCGATGCTCAGTTGAAACAACCGAGCTATCGATTCAACCTGGCCGCGCAAGAACTGAGAGTATCCACCGCTCCTCCCCAAAAAGTAGATGATGGGGATACTCACGATTCCGGCTGCAAGCGAAACCAGCAGTACCCTATAAAGCGGCCGCAACCGGATCTTCCACGACAGATTCGCCGCGGTAAAGCCTCCGAGAATAAACGCCGGTATGGCAATCTGTGTGAGCAGCAGCCCGCGCTTCAACAACGTGTCTTCTATTGGAGCCGATCGAATAAATCCCGCTATGACAATCGTCGCCATAACCGACAAGCCTGCATATAAGAGATGTCTCTCATCTTTGCGGATCAACAGCACCTGCAAAGGAATACAGAACAGCACCACCATATTGAATTGATAGAGGATAAATGAAACAACAGACGTCACAAGCAGATCGCCCCACTCGCTCCTCCATCTCCTGAAATCCATACAGTATCCGCAGCAACCTGATTTCTACTGTTTTGTAAACGGCAAAAAAGCAAGGGCTCTCGCTCGCTTAATCTGAACCGACAGATCCCGTTGATGCTTTGCACATGTACCGGTAATTCTTCGCGGTAGTATCTTCCCACGCTCGGTAATAAACCTCCGCAGAAGATCCGGATTCTTGTAATCGGCGACAAGATTCTGGGTGCAAAATCTGCATACTTTCTTTCGGAAGTAGGACCGCCCCCGTCCTCCGCCGCCGCCACGGTAACCACGATCCCCACGATCATCCCGATCTCCACCGCGGTCATCACGGTCTCCACGGTCTCCCCTGCCCCGGCGGCCCTCGCGATCATCCGAATCGCCCTGGTCATCAAAGCCATTATCGTTAAACGAATCATCCCGGCTGTATCTTTCCCTGCGTGGCCGGTCTTCTCTTGTGGCGCCTTCAGGCCGCTCTCGCCGTTCGGCAGTGTCCGGCCGCTTCGGGGTTTCCCCGGTCTCGATTATCTGTTCGTTCTTGTTTGCATTCTCATCGGACATAATTCGTGTATTCTCCTTTTGTCCTGTGTACTGTAAAGACAGCTTTTTATAGAGGACCGCGTGCGTCAGAATGGGATATCGTCCTCAAATTCCCCTGCAGGCTCAGCGGGTGCGTTGTCATAGTTCTCAAACGAGTCGCCGTCTCGCGGCTGGGCTTGTGTCTGCCCGCCCCTTCCGCCGCCGCCCAGGAGCTGGACGTTGAAAGCGGCGATTTCCACTTTGCTTCTCGGCTGACCGTCCTGCTCCCACCGGTTCTGGCGTAACTCTCCATCAATTCCGACTTGTTTGCCTTTCACGAGGTATTGATTTATTGCCTCTCCCTGTTTGCCGAAAAGCACGACGTCGAAAAAATGGGCTTCATCTTCCCACCTGTCACCGGTCTTCTTTCTGCGATTTATCGCCACCGAAAACTTACAGACAGCGGTTCCTCCCCCGGTGTAACGCAGCTCCGCGTCCCGGGTAAGCCTTCCCACAAGGATAACCCTGTTTATATCCGCCATGTTACTGCTTCTTAATGAATAAGTGCCTGAGGACCGGATCCATGAGTTTTACAGCTTTTGACATGTCGTTGATTTTAAAAGGATCAATCTGGGCTTCGAAAAAGTAATAGTGGCCCCGAGTTTCCTTCTTCACAGGGTAGGCAAGGTCGCGCGTACCTACATCTTCTTCTTTTGTGATGGTTACTTCCGAACGGGAGAATTCATTCTTGACGAGCTCTATTCCTTGTTTGTAGAGCTCTTCTTCAGGTCGGAAGACAAATACAGCCTCATACGCTCTCATAATTCCTCCTTCTGGGTATATGTCCTCGGCGCGAACGCTCGCTGCCGGCAGGATAAAGAGGCCCGACAAAACTACCACCTGTATCATCCAATGTCAAGTCACCGCGTTTTCTCACCGATTATTAGGAAAGAATCTAAAGGGGTGATTCCGTGGCTGAAAAGCTTTATTACGACGATAATCTGTTCTACCTCAATGAAATTATTGCCAGTCTTGATGACGCCCTCAGACTTGATATTGATTCGGATCTGTTTCTCGACAAGTTCGTCGAGGATATTATGTTTGTCGAATCAATACTCGACAGGCTCTATCTCGCTCTGAAGGAGAATGAACTGCTTATCCGTCGGGCCGAATATTTGAGGCGCATCATGCGTTCCAAACATGTTTTCGCAGACCTGCTCTCCGGCATCATGAGCGGTGAATCGGCTTTGGGCCAAAACCTGTACCCCTTCTTCCCGAAATTCAGAGAGCTTATTAACGAACAACGCGAGCACATCAACGAAATACGCGGGTTGTTGAGCTCCCCGGCGTCCGCTCTCCAGCCTGAAGATATGGTGTCGCAGGAAGAGTTCCGTATCCTGCTTGAAGATACGAGCGAAAACATGTAGCAAATCGCGATCGGACTACTCCGTCAGCGAAGTCCCTCGACCAGTCCGGCAAAGTCTTCTTCCATAAGGACCTTGATCCCGGCGCGAAGCCACGCCGGCTGAACGTAACCCCACGCCGCAAGATAGCAGGTGATCCTCGGATCAACGTGGCCGGAAAAATGGTCGATCTGATCATCGACAAAAACGGCGGTTTCATAATTGCCGATATGGCCTTCGATCACGTCGATTTTGCGGTCCTTCCCTGAGCAGATTATTCTCCTGTCGTCCCAGGGAAGCCCGCCGGAAGCCAGTATCTCTGAAACGAAGGAGACTTCTTTCGTCGTGAGAATCCATGCCCAGCCGGAGGCCTGCCTTAACGGTTCAAAAACGTGGGCGTAAATCCGGTTGAGTCTGAGCCAGTAGGCCTTATCTCCGTCGAGAAGCCTCTTTCTGACCGCATAGAACTGCTGATGATACGCGTCCATTCCCGCGTCACCGACAATCGCAGCCTGGATATCAAAGTCGGCCTGGTTCGCCAATTTTATTCCCATGTCGATGCAACGCTGCAGGAGGACATAGTCCCCTCCCCGCCTGATCAACGGCCTGTATTTTCGGAACAGCCGGTAATCCGATAGCGATATACTTGCGGGTTCCCGGTCACCGTGTCCAAAATAGGCCAGCCAGGAACTAACAAAACATTCGTTTACGGAGTCACAAATCACTCCGTCAAAATCGATAAAGAGCAGTGATTTTCCCATCTTGTCGGTCTTCCCATTCTTTCGCATTTGCGTAATGCTTGTTGCAGGCACTATACAGCAAGGTCTCGGTCTCATGGAAGTGAAATGGATTGACGCCGGTAAAAGCTGGGATGACTACATCCTGAGCGGTGATATCGGCGGAACAAACACGAATATCGCCCTCGTCGGCCGTACCGGCCGGACTTACCGCATCATTCTCAAAATAAGATTCGAAAGCACCCAAATCGTGGAATTCGCTCCGATTATCCGGACGACCCTCGATGTCATCAAGGAGAAGAACACGGCCTTTCTCCCGTCAAAATGCTGTCTCTGTGCGGCAGGCCCCATCCGCGAGAATCGTTCTTCGCCCACCAACTTGATCTGGCACATCGATGGAAATGCCCTTGCACGCGAGTTTTCTTTCCCTGTTATCGTCATAAACGACTTTCAGGCGATTTGCCTTGCACTGCCGCTGCTCGACACCGATGACAGGACCGTTCTACTCCCGGTGCCCCATACAGACGGTTTGACGCCGGCGCCAACGGGTGAAACCAAAGCGGTCGCCGGCGCCGGCACTGGTCTCGGTGTCGGCCTCCTCACAAAGCCCGAGGGGAAGTATATCAGCCTGCCTTCTGAAGGCGGCCATACGGATTTTGCCCCGTTTGACGAAGAGACCGAAGAGCTGTGCAAATACGTTGCGCGCCGCTACGACGCGCCACCCGGAGCGGAGCTCTTTCTTTCGGGACGCGGTATGACCGAAATTTTCAAGTTCTACAGAGACCGCAAAAAGATCAAACTTGACGGTGTCCTTGAAACGATCAGCGGGGCGAAGGAGGAAGACATCCCTCCGCTCATTTCCCGGTACGCCGGAGAAAGCATCGAATGCCGGAATATGATGAAACTGTTCTTTCGCATATTCGGCAACTTTGCCTCCAGGGTCAGTCTGTTTTTCCTTCCCCATGCCGGCATGTTCCTCGCCGGAGGGATCATCATCCGCCACGCAAACCTGGTACTTGAGGACGATACATTCATGCAGGTTTATGAAAACAACTACAACGGGAAGATACGTGAAGTGCTGAAACATATTCCCGTTTATATTTTGAAGGATTATTCGATATCGCTGCTTGGGGCAGCTCACGCAGCGGTATCCCATGCAACGTAGATACGCGCCGGGAGGTCGGCAAATGGAAAAAATAGCCCAGGACATGAAATCGAAGCACGTGGATATATCATTGACGCTTTCGATACTTGAAAGACTGAACCGCGGAGATTACTCGAGTGAACCTGCGACCGTCGGCGCGCTGCCGGGACCGGACGACCCGGCCATTGTTGATTGTGGTGGCCCTCTCTCGTTTACGGTCAAGAAATCCTTCGCGGTGGGCGCCTTCCAACGTTTCGGTTCACCGGTAGATCCAACGAATTTTGGATCCTTATCGGGCAACGACCTGATTTTCGATGAAGCCGGCCTCGAAAAGCTCGGGTCTGCGCTCGCTCCGCTCCTCTCCTACGGCGTTCTGAACGGAGGCTCGGCAACAAGTTACGCGGATATCACCAGAAACCGGAGCTTTGACCCCGGCCTTTTCGAATACTACGCCGATGTTTTTGATTCATTTTCAGATTCCCTCCGGGGAATGCCGAAAGGTTTGACTCCAGCCTACGTCCAGCCCGGCCTCACCCCGGGGCCAACTTTTATGGAACTCAAAATGCGCGGCTTGCTTGCCGGCGGTGTGCGGGCAAAATCGGCGACGGATGCGGGTTGCGGGCTTGAACCGTATCTACCGGCTTATCAGATGACAAGCATGAGCAACGACGATGCGATCCGGCAGGCTTACGCCGGATACAGAAACTCCCCGCTGCTTGCCGAACTCAACGCCGCGAGCGCATGGGATGTCACCCAGTTGGAAACGGCGATACAGCCGTTGATCACTGCGTTTGAAAGAACGGGCGGTCGGTGGTCGATTTTTTCCAAAGCGCATGGTAGGGAAAACTCGGTCCTTCCGCTTCCCGGCGGACACGGACAGTGCTTTGTAACACTCAAGCGGGTGTTCGAACGACTGCGGAATATGGGAAAGCGATTTGTACTGCTCGGCAACGTCGATAATCTTGGGAATATGCCCAAGCCGGCCTACCTGGCACTGCTCGCGCTGTCCGGCGCCCCGGCGGGTTTTGAATTCGCCTACCGGACACCGGTGGACGTGAAGGGGGGGATATTGGTAAGGGACAAGAGCGGACGGCTGACCTGCGCGGATATCGGCCCGGCGATCAGGCAGGAGGACGTCCTGGAGGCAGAGAAAGGCGGGGCAAAGATACTGTTCAACTGTGCCACGGGGCTCTTCTCGCTTGATTATCTGGTGGAAAATATCGATAGGATTGTTGACTCAATTCCATTGCGCGTGAGTAAGCAGCAAAAAGACGCCGGGCTCTACTATCAGGCGGAGCAGATAACCTGGGAGGTAATAAGCCTGATGGACAATCCGTTGATTTTCGGCGTGAGAAAGCATGAACGATTCCTGGCAGCCAAGCTTTTTATCGAGAACCTCCTCACAAGCGGTATCGGCCTTGATGACCCCGGCTTTCCCGCCGGGCCCGAAATGAAGAAAACAGCGGTTATGCTCAACAACGGGCTCACGAACCTGCTCAGTTCGGTCTACGCAATGGATTTCAAGGCAGGACGCTGGAGACCGCGGGCGTAAAAACAGCAAGAATCGGGTCGATAACATCCGGCGGTTGACGTATGATACAGACATGAATGACCTGGCACAACGCGAACTTGATTACAGACGTATTGAGCAAGCCATACGCTACTTGAATATGCACGTGAAAGAACAACCGGATCTGACGGAAGTGGCGGCACACGTGGCGCTGTCACCGTATCATTTCCAAAGGCTGTTCACCCGGTGGGCAGGCGTCAGCCCCAAGAGATTTCTGGCATTACTGACTCTCAATTACGCCAAAGAGATACTTGAAGCGGGATCAGCCAGCGTGCTCGAAGCCGCTCTCGACTGCGGTTTATCCGGCGCCGGGAGACTGCACGATTTGTTCGTAACCATGGAGGCGATGACGCCCGGCGAGTACAAGGCGCAGGGGCATCTTCTGGAAATCAGATTCGGTTTTCACCCCACACCCTTTGGCCGCGCTTTGCTTTGCGTCACCCGTCGTGGAGTGTGCGGCCTTTCGTTTGTCGAACCCGGTGACGATGCGGCGGCGCTCACCTATCAGCAGCGCCGCTGGCCCTTGTCCAAGTTCGTGCCGGACGAGGCGGAAACCGCCCTTTACGCCGGAAGGATTTTCTCCTCCGAAGTCGTACCGGCTTTTGACAGGACGCTCGCCTGCCTTGTAAAAGGCACGGCTTTCCAATGCAAGGTATGGAAAGCGTTGCTGGAGATACCGCCGGGCGAGCTCAGCACCTACAGCCGCGTGGCGGCCTCTGCCGGCAAAGCCGCTGCGGTGAGAGCAGCCGCAAACGCCGTCGGGCTCAACCCGGTTGCCTACCTCATACCCTGTCACCGGGTGATCCGGGAGTCCGGGGCCCTTGGCGGCTACAGATGGGGTGTGGTCCGAAAACAGGCCATGCTCGCCCGGGAGTTCGCCGAACGCGATGCAAGGGTCCTCGGGCGGGAGTAGATTACCAGTTTTCTCCAAGCAGTTCGAAGAACGCCTGCGGGTGGGCGCAGGCCGGACATGAAGACGGCGCTTGTTCGCCCTCATAGACATAACCGCAGTTGAGGCATCTCCAGAGCACTTTCTTGTTTTTCTTGAAAACGGTGCCGCCGTCTATATTCGCCTTGAGCTCGTTGTAGCGTTTTTCGTGTTGTTTTTCGGCGACGGCGATCGCCTCAAACACCAAAGCGATGTTGTCAAACCCTTCTTCACGGGCGGTTTTTGCGAAACCCGGATACATCTCCGTCCATTCGTAGTTCTCACCGGCGGCGCCGGCGGCAAGATTCGCTGCCGTAGTCCCGATGACGCCAAAGGGAAAGGCGGCCGTGAT
Source organism: Spirochaetales bacterium (assembly GCA_016930115.1). GTDB lineage: Bacteria > Spirochaetota > Spirochaetia > ARS1246 > ARS1246 > JAFGHN01. Next base: position 7,770 of record JAFGHN010000008.1, read on the forward strand.
CTCGGCCTCACCGCCGTCCATCAACTTGAACAGACGCTTCGCGTGTTCCTTCTCCTGGTTGGCCGTCTCTTCAAAAATCTGAGCTATCTGTACGAATCCTTCCTTTTTTGCCGCAGAAGCGTAGTAAGTATACCGGTTCCTGGCCTGCGATTCGCCCGCAAACGCGGCCATAAGATTTTTCTGGGTTTGTGTTCCCTTAAGATCTGGCATAGTTGTCCTCCTGTGTAGCGTCCATTGTCAGGGTAATAACCGAGGATGTCAAGAATCCGGCTGCAGCGTGTTGCGAAGTCCTGCCGTCCGCACGCCTTCTCCTTGCTAACGCATACCCCGCGTGCTACGCTGGCATTGAAGCATGCTGTGGGCTATGTTTTTCCTTTTAGATGCATCAAGAGGCGTACCTGTGACAAGACAAAGCGAGAGCGCCGTAATGCAGAGGATAAAGGTCACAAATCTCGAGAAACGTTACGGAAATGAGCAGGCGCTGAAGGGAATAAGCTTTGAGGTCGCCTCAGGTGAAATTTTCACGATCGTCGGGCCCAACGGTTCCGGCAAGACGACGACGATGGAGATCGTGGAAGGAATAAGAACCCACAACAGCGGGGATATTTCGGTTCTGGGGGGAAATCCCCGGGAACGCAGGATCAAGCAGAAAATCGGTGTCCAAATCCAGGATTCCCAGCCGATGAGCAACCTGACGCCGCTTGAGGCGGCAAGGCTGTTCCGATCGTTCTACAAATCGGGTTTGGATCCGATGCGTGCTCTCGAATTGGTGCATCTTGAGCACAAGAAGAAAACCCTGGTGCGCAATCTTTCAAGCGGCCAGAAAAAGCGACTTGAGCTTGCGTTGGCCGTCATCAATGACCCCGAAGTTGTTTTCCTTGACGAACCGACAACCGGGCTCGATCCCAACGCAAGGCGGGTAGTCTGGGAGATAATAAAGGACCTGAAACGGAAGAATACCTCCGTTCTCTTCACCACCCACTATATGGACGAGGCGGAATCGATTTCCGACAGAGTAGCGATCCTTCACCTTGGCAAGATTGTCGCGCTCGATTCGCCGAAGTGCCTCATATCCGCGTCCGGCCTGCAGAACCGGATCACCTTTTCCTGCAAAGTTGGCGGCGAAAATCTGGTGCGGGAGCTCGCGAAACAATTCAGCTCTATTCGTCATCAACAAGG
>JAFGHN010000332.1 GCA_016930115.1 Spirochaetales bacterium
CAAGATCATTCATGCCCTTGTCCCTCGTAAACGTTGCCTCCCGCCGGGAGGCGTCACTATATTACACACGCTGTGAACAACTTTCCGCGTCGGTTTCCGGATCCTCCCTTTGGTGATTATACCGGGGTGGATACCCTTGATGAAGACGAAAAGCTGAATTTCAGGGAGCTGATATACGCCCACTACGGCGAATACGGGAGATCGTTCCCCTGGCGGGAGACAAAGGACCCCTACAGCATCCTTGTCTCTGAGATCATGCTTCAGCAGACTCAGACCGAGCGTGTCGTGCCCAAGTATACCCGGTTCCTTTCAGCCTGGCCCGATTTTGCCGCTCTTTCGCGGGCTTCTCTCTCCGACGTGTATGCAGTCTGGCAGGGGCTTGGCTACAACCGGCGTGCAAAGGCGCTTATAGAGATAGCAGGAACCGTTCAGGACGATTTTGGCGGACAATTGCCCGATGATGAGAATGCTCTGCGGCGACTGCCGATGGTCGGTCCGGCGACCGCGGCCGGCGTGCTCGCTTTTGCTTTCGAAAAACCGGCGGTTTATCTGGAAACAAATATCCGGCGCGTCTATATCCACTTCTTTTTCGAAGGGAGGGACGGCGTGCATGACACCGAGGTGTTTCGTATCGCCGCCGCCGCGATCGACAAGGACGAACCGCGGCAGTGGCATTATGCGCTGATGGACTACGGGGTCTTTCTCAAAGAAGCGTTGCCCGGCCTGGGAAGGAGAAGCCGTCACTATTCGGTCCAGCCGGCTTTTGAAGGGTCCAACCGCCAGATACGCGGCGCGATCCTCAGGTTTCTCTCATCACGTCCGGCCTCGGCTGCCGAACAGCTCTGCGAATACCTCTCGTTTGAGAAGGAGAGGGTAGAGCAATCTCTCGCAGCGCTTGAGTCCGAGGGCATGCTTGTAGAGGAAAGCGGCCGGTACAGTATCAGAGGCGGTCCGTAATCCTTCTGTCGGCAGTCCGTCAACCGGCCCGGTCGGCTTCCGTTATCAACTGCCGGTGACTGGCCAGGAGCAGCGCTTCCACATCCGGTCTGTTTCCCTCGACGTCTGCGAGTATTCTGAAGACCGGTTCGGTACCCGATCCCCGCATCCACACAAACGCTCTCGCGTCGCCTTGCCCGTTGTACAGCAGCACTTTCAAACCGCCGCGCTGATTCCCGTTTTTGTCCCGGTTCCCGGCGCCGCGCCTTGTGAAGGTTCCCTCGTAGTTCACAACCTCCCATCTATCGACGTGAAAATTGAGCTCCTCAAGGGAGGTCCGGATCCCCGGCCAGTTCATCGCAAAGAGAGTTTCATATCTCGCTTTGAGCAAGCCATGATCTTCGGTAGAAACGCGCATAATGGCCCGGACATCATAAGCACCGGTGGTGGTGTAAGCGGGGAGCGTATCCAGCACATCGGCGAGGGTGAAGTCTGGGGTGTACCGGCCCGTCTGTCCGCTTCTGTCGCACCAGATTTCAAAGAGGCCTTTACCGCCGTCACCGGATCTGAGGAGCAACAGTTTCAGCACCGAGAACAGGGTGTTCAGCGGGTCCCTGCAGGTCGCGGGATGGATAATCGTGCCCCCGGCGGAACCTTCGCCGAGAATCCTGACGGTCGCGCCGTCTTCGCGGAGCGCCCGTGCCAGGTTGACCACGTTCGCCTCGCCCACCTCCGCGCGTTCGACCTTTGCGCCAAAGAAGCAAGCGATTCTGTCCACGCGCATCGATGTAGGACCGTTTGCGACGATGATGTTCTCATGAAGATGGCGGCCGTGGGGTCCGCGGCCGGACGTGGAGGCAAGAAACGAGAGCTCACTCATGCAGGAGAGCGCGAAAACATCCTGGGCGTGGAGCGCCCGCGCGCTCCCGCTGTGGTCGATATAGACCAGATTACCCCGGTCCCCGTCATTGTCGGGCACATAGCCAAGACAAAACGCGGGGTTCACGCGGTACATCTGTTCCAGACGGAGGCGGCATGGATCGAGGGATTCCCCCTCCGGCACGATCCGGTGGGCGATTTCGCCGGGTATATCGTTCATCGTCTCAACTATGCACCCGGCGTCTTTGAGCATCCGGACATCCACCGAAGTTGTCCGCGCGCTGCCGTTAAAGTCCGCCACCACTCCAAACCGCCTTCCCGCCGACGCCTCTTTGAGTGTCTCGATGATTCGGACCCCTTTGGCCGGATCATCCGTGCCGGCGGCCACGAGACCGGTGAATCCGGTATAGCTCCGGTAGGCCGATCGCTTGCATCCTTCCTGTGCCGCGTACACTTTTTCCACCAGCGCGGGATCGGCCGCGGCGATGAGCTTCCGGACGGCGCCGGGCGGAGTTTCTGCAATGATCCTTTTGAAAGAGGCGATCAAGGATGCCGATTCCTCGCCGCCGGCAACCGAGCCGTCGGCGAAGCCGAACTTGAGACCGTTGTAACCCACAGGATTATGGCTCGCCGAAATGTAAGCGAAGCCGCAAAGAGCCGGGTCGAGCTGCACCGCTGCAAGCAGCTCGGGTACGGCGGTAACGCCTGAGAAACGGACTTCAATGCCCTTTGTGGTGAGCATACGGATAACGATATCGGCTATCCCGGGGCCGGTCGGCCGCGAGTCCGTCGCTACGGCGACAATAGCCCGGCCGTCGCGGTTGCGGAGCGCTATCGCTTCAGCGAACGCGAGGGCCATGACGCCGATGATGATTCTGTCGGAGGGCGCCAGGTTCGGGGAAGCACTCTCCTCTCCACCTGGTGCAAAAACCTTCCGCCAGCCGGAGCTGGATAGAATGAGTTCCGTCGCCGCGGCCTTCACTTCTGCGTGACCGACTTCCGGGATATTGTAACCGGAGATCGTTCTATTCCCCATCCGGCGGGTTCCACGGGTAAAAGACGAAATCCCGGAAATCGCCGTTCCGGTTTCCGTCTCCGTAGGGGTGCTGTTCATTGGCATTCTGATGACAGGTAAAACAGAACTCGTCGGAAAAGATTCTCTCTTCCCCGGCGGCGGTGTCTTTCGCCACCCAAATCCACCCGCCTCGAGCGCGGGGGTCTTTTCTGGCCTTGATCATCGCCGTGAGCATCGCCGGTCTGTCGCTTTCCTGTGCACGGTAGTTCTCTTTGAGGATAATCGTACCTTCCGGGTACTCGTGGAAAACTTCCCCGCCGGTTTCCCTCACCTCGAGCCGTGTCCCTGTCTCGTTTATGTATATTTTCCGGATATCCATCGTGTGGCCGGGAATCTCGTACACAAGGGGAGCATCAACGGTGGACGCCCAGAGCGAGTAGTCCGCCGGCACCAGGTTGGCGGGGGTTTTGCCCGTGCAGCCTGCGACGAAAAGCAACGCCGTTATGAGAAGTATCCACGCTCCAGGTTTCATTCTTTCATCCCCGCAAGCTTATACACTTTTACGTACAGATCCTTCCCCTTTGCCTTCAATCTGAAAGGCCCGTCTACGCGGAAGATCGCTCCGGTTTTGGCATACGTGGTGTCGGCGATGAGTATCTCCCCGGGTTGCGCGGCACTGCAGAGCCTTGAGGCCGTATTTACGTTGTCTCCGATGAAGGTGTAATCGGCCCTTTTCTTTGATCCGATCATCCCAAGTATCACTTCTCCGGTGTTTATCCCCACGCCCAAACGCAGTCCGTCGAAGGATTTTCCGCCGTTCTCTCTGAAGGTCTTCTGTATTTCAATGGCGCTCCTGCAGGCTCTCTCGCACTGGTCTTCACCGGTAAACATGGCAACTATTTCATCCCCCACGTACTTGTCTATGTCGCCGCCGTTGGCAAGGATGATCTCGGTTTGAACGTTGAGGACGCGGTTGAGGTTCTCCACGACTTTGTCCGGGGAGTTTCTTTCGGAGTAGGCGGTAAATCCACGGATGTCCGAAAAAAGCATCGTTATGGAAACAACCTGCCCGTCTTTTGAATCCCGGAGCGAACCGATTGTCGACGCGGACACGTATTTTGACAGCTCGAAACGTTCGTGTAGCCCCTCGACCATCTTGTTCACCGTATTGCCCAGGCGGCCGATCTCATCGTTGTTTTTTATCGTAACCCGCTGATCGAATTGTCCGTCCGTAACCTTTGCGCAGACCTCACCGACGATTTTGATCGGTTTTATCACCGTTTTTCTCATAAATCCGGTGAGGATAAAGGCGAGCAGGAACACCATCCCGACAAAGAAGCCTCCGGCAGAATACGCGGCGATGAGCTGTTGTCTCCGGGAGCCGCTGATATCGTCTCTGATATCTATTACGCCTCTGACCGTGTGATCCGTCCCGTGACATCCTGTGCATTTCGGCAGATTGATGAGCGGCTTGTAGGCGCGGAAATAGGTGGCTCCGTCCTCTGTTTTTTCTTCGAAGAATACGGACAGAGGGGGAGCGCCGACGGCGGTCTGAAAATAGGCCTCGTTTACGCTCTCTTTGGTAGTTATTCTCTCCGCCATGGTGTCAAACATCGACGCGATGGCGGGCGCGTTTTCGATGACCTGCTTGATAGTGGTTTCGTCTGAGAACGCTACTTTTCCGTTTCTTCTGAAAAGGGAGATCGAATAATCCGCGCTGCTCCGCACCATGGTTTCGAAGAAATTAACCGCAAGCTTCGCTTCTCCCGGGATCATGAAGTTCTCAATCGCCGCGAAGAGGATCTCCGACTGCTGGTTGAGATTGTCCGCGAGAAGCTCGTCGATGGTTGTGGTTATCTCGGTCGTCAGGTAAAAGGAGATCGAACCTATCCCCACCACCAGCGCGAGGATGATGATGACGTTTACCTTGCTATTAATCGGAACAAACCGTGGTTTCTTCATATCCCGAAAGCATACCCTGAAAGCTGAACCATTCTAAGCCCGCCGCATGCCGCGGTCAACCGAGAAATCACCGGCTCTATCGCCGGGAACCGGCCGCGTCGCCGATTCTTGCCATTGCCTCGTTCACATTCTCTCTTGAATTAAAGGCGGAAAGGCGGATGTAGCCTTCTCCGCAAGCTCCGAAACCGCTGCCGGGCGTGCACACGACGTTTGCCTTCTCGAGAAGAAAATCGAAAAACTTCCAGGAGTCTTCCCCGGTCTTGACCCAGATATACGGCGCGTTTTCACCGCCGGCGCAAGTGTAACCCAGCCCTGTCATCGCTTCTCTTATCACGGCGGCGTTTTCGAGATAGAAATCCGAAAGCTTGCGGACCTGAGCTTTTCCCGCTTTGGAATAGACGGCTTCGGCGGCGCGCTGGACGGGATACGAGACACCGTTGAACTTGGTCGTCTGGCGTCTCACCCAAAGCTTACCGACAGGATGGGCTTTGCCCTTCCCGTCGTACACGACGCAGCTCTCCGGGATAACCGTGTAGGCGCACCGCGTACCGGTGAAACCGGCGTGCTTTGAGAAACTTCTGAACTCTACCGCCACTTCACGGGCGCCTTCTATCTCAAAGATCGACCGGGGGAGTGACTGGTCGCGGATAAAAGTCTCGTAGGCGGCGTCAAACAGGATGAGCGCCTTGTTCCGGTGCGCGTATTCTACCCAACGCTCGAGCTCGGCCTTTGTTGCGGTCGCGCCGGTGGGGTTGTTGGGAAAGCAGAGATAAATGAGGTCGACGGCTTCCTCAGGAGGCATCGGGACGAAACCGTTTTCCTCGGTTGATTCGAGATAGACGAGCCCTTCGTATCGCCCGTCCTTCAAGTTACCGGTTCTCCCGGCCATGACGTTTGTATCAACGTACACCGGGTAAACCGGGTCCGGGACCGCGATCTTCGCGCCGGTGTCGAAGAGTTCCTGAATGTTACCGGTGTCGCATTTCGCACCATCGGAGACGTAGACCTCATCGGCGGAGATAGTGATTCCCCTCGAGGCAAAATCGTTCGCGGCGATGGCTTCTCTCAGAAAATCGTAACCTTGTTCCGGGCCGTAGCCCCTGAACGTCTCGTCTTTGCCCATCTCGTCCACAGCGTTGTGAAACGCTTCGATGCATACCGGCGGGAGCGCCCGGGTCACGTCCCCTATACCCAGTTTGATGATCCCGGCATCGGGCTTCTTCTGCTTGTAGGCGGCGACTTTCTGATTGATGTGGCTGAAAAGATAGCTCGATTGGAGTTTGAGATAGTTTTCGTTGACATGTATCATGGGGTCCTCTTCTCGGTCCGAATTTCGGCCATTATATACGGAAGCGCAGCCGGTATCCACACAGGACG
>JAFGHN010000333.1 GCA_016930115.1 Spirochaetales bacterium
CTGCGTCGCTGCCGGCGGGTTCCGACGCCGGTTGCCGAGCTGCCGGCGTTCATGTCACACATCCACCCGGTAGGCATGTGGCAACTTTCGTATCCTTTCTTCGTTGAGCTCGACACCCAGCCCGGGCTTGGTTGGCGGGATAATATATCCCTCTTGCCACTGAATAGGTTCTTGAAGAACATCCGCGGTAAAACCGCCCCATGTTTCTATCCCCTCCTGGAGGAGGAAGTTGGGGCTGCACACATCAAGCTGTATCGATGCCGCCCCGGCGATGGGGCCGTAGTACATCCATGGAGCGATCTGTACGTAATGAGTTTCAGCCATAGTCGCGATTTTTTTACCTTCCAGTATTCCACCGACAATTCCGATCGACGGCTGCAGAATCGCGGCCGCTTGTTTTTCCACCAAATCGGCAAACTCATATTTGGTCGAAAGCCGTTCACCGGTAGCGACAGGTATGCTTGTTGACCGGGCTACTCTGGCCATTTCGTCGATATTCTCTGGAGGCACCGGTTCCTCGAACCACAAGGGATCATAAGGCTCGATCCTTTTGGCGAACCTGATGGCACTATGGGTATTCAATTGACCGTGAGTCCCTATCAGTATGTCGCACTTGTCCCCGACGGCTTCTCGGACACTCCGTACAACCGCCTCAGCATTGACAAGCTTATCCAGGGGAGCTTCAACGGGGAGATACGATGACATCAAATCGAGAAGAGGATCGAACTTCACCGCGGTGAAACCCTGGGCTACATATTCGGCGGCCCGTATTCCGGCTTGTTCCGGGTTGATATGCAACTCCTCCCGGTTTTTCACGGAGGTTTTTGATGATGGATACAGGTACGTGTAGGCTCTCAGCTTGTCGTGGAACTTACCGCCAAGCAGATTGTAAACAGGCTGCTCAAGAGCCTTGCCGATGATATCCCAACAGGCCATCTCAAAGGCACTGATGATGCTGAATCTCGTTAAGTCCGGATGGCGAGACCGATGTGATCCATACAGATTCATAAATAACTTTTCGATATCGAACGGGTCGAACCCAATAACATATTGCCGTCCCAAATCCTCAATCATCTTTACGACGGTATCAGGGCTGCCCGGATTCCTGCTTGCTTCACCAAAGCCAACTATCCCTTCGTTTGTCGTTAGCTTAACGAATATCCAGTTCGTGCCTCCGTAGTGAGGCGGCGGTGTAGGCACCACGTACACCGTAATACTCGATATGTTCATCATGCGTTTTCCTTTTTCGATATACAGCGATTGCCGCTATTAACGATCGGTTATGCCGGTTATTTTGTCAATCGAGCATCCAACCGCGTATCTCGATGGGACCACTCAAGTACGTACAAGAACAGTGGCGGTAGCCCCATGCGCAGCGGAGGTACTCTTTGATTTGTTTCAGGAGTCTCCGCGCCGGCGTAAGCACCGCGGTTGCATTTCCCGGGGCATTGAGTCCGGCGCGCAGAATCGGCCTTTGGAACAACCTCCGTGCCCCTTTTCAGATCCATACTACGTTCTATGAGTTCGGTAGCGGTAAGAGAACGGAGGACATGAATGGCAAAGAAGAACGTTTTTCAGATTTTCAACGAGGAAACTCCCGGCATCGTTCTCACCTATGGCGAGATGGCGATGCCGCTCATCCAGGAAGTAGCAGAAAGCCTCTAAACCGCGGCTCTCATTTGCGGCCGAATTCACCGGGGGAACGCGACATGATGAAGGATTGGCGCAGGGAAAAGCACCCTTGGCGCTCTTTCTCAATGACGTCGATCCGGCCGCCGGGCTGGTGCGGATCGAGTCGGCGCAGACCCGAGAGGAACACAGATACGGTTAAACGATATTGAAAAAGCCATGCTCGACGGCAGATATGGAAAGGCGGCGAAATGGGCCATCGAATGTCAGCAGCAAGTGGGCGACTTCCTTGATGCCGAAGAGTTTGTGGAGGTGCGAAGCAACTATGAAGCCGGACCGTCAGGGCTCGCCGCTTTGTTTACGGGACGTATACCACAGGACCTCAAGGACTTCTTCGCCGAATGGGGTGGAGAGGGAGAACAGCTCGATGTGGCGGCGCTTGTTACTCCGCAACTCATCACTACGCAAGTTATGCGGATCGCAGAACTTCCGGAAAACCACAAGATTCATCCGGACACGACGCTGCTCATCTATTCGGCCATCGAAGGCAAGGTGCTCTACAATAAGCCGCCGGGTTCATGAGAGAATAGACACCAAACAGGAGCGCAACAGTGAAAATTATCATCTTTGGATTTGACGGGCTCAGGCCTGACCGGATCAATGAATCGAGTATGCCAAGGCTCACCCAGTTTCTCTCCCGCGGTGTACACTGCCGGAACCACCGGGCGGTCTATCCGACAGAAACCTATGTAAACCATCCGAGTATTTTCAGCGGATTTCTTCCCGAGCGCCACGGTATCATCTCCAACGCATTTTTTGATCCGGGGATCTCACGAACCGAATATTTTCTGGGAAGCATCGTTGAGCGTGTCGAGCAAGCGGAAAAAGAAACAAGGCACGGTTTGTTCAGGGTACCGACGCTCACCGAAACCCTGGCCAGAAGCGGGCGCTCCGTTGTCACGCTGAGCTCCAACTCTCCGGGTAGCACAAGATTGATATTTCACCGGGCAGGCGATGTGGGCGGCATCAATATTCCGATAAACGGCATCGAGTACACTCTCCCTGAGACCTTGAGAACCGAGCTGTTTGGGGACAGGCGGAGCGGAAAGCCTCCTGAGCCTGATCTTGCCGGACTCAAAGAGATAAATCGCCTTTACCGGTTGTTGTCCGCGAGAAACGGGGTGCCGGATCTGAGTATCCTCTGGTACGGCGAGCCGGACCATGCCTACCACGCCTTTGGTATCGATGCTCCGGAGAGCCTGGAAGCCCTGAAAACCGCCGACGCCTGCTTTGGCGAGATGCTCGACGAGTATGCCCGCGATGATGTTCAGATTGTTGTTGCGTCCGATCACGGACATATC
>JAFGHN010000066.1 GCA_016930115.1 Spirochaetales bacterium
CGGCAATCCGGTCACACTCGGAAAGACATTTTGCGGATATAAGCGAAAGGACGGCGCCGGTGCCGGCAGCGTTGCCGATGACCTCTATCTTGTCCCTCAAGGCCGCGGGAATAAGGCCGATCGAAATTGCGCTCTCTTTATCGATGTAGCTCCCGAATCCGCCCGCGAGATACACAATGTCGATGTCTTCAACCCCCTTTCCAGCCGCCGACAGAAGCGTCATGATGCCCGCCGCTATGGAAGCTTTGGCAAGCTGTACCTCCCGCACGTCTTTCTGGGTGAGAAGGATAACCTCGCCTGTCTCGGAATCGGTGGATTCGGCGAGCCTGATCGCGGGGCGTTCCTCGAACTCCGTGAGATAAGCCGACAATTCGCGGCCGTCTGCCGCGGTGTCTTTCCCGCCGAGCATCCGGCCTGTTTCGTCCATGGTCTCCGAGGTCAAAAGCATCGCTACGGCGTCAATGATCCCGGAACCGCAGATACCGGCGGGCCTGGCGCCGGCGATGGTAGTACACCTGATACGTCCGTTGACAAGCTTCACTGTATCTATCGCCCCGCTGACCCCCGCCATGCCATGGCGTATCGTCGCCCCCTCAAACGCCGGGCCCGCCGCGGTTGAACAGCAGAACAGCCTGTCCCGGTTTCCCAGCACAATTTCGCCGTTCGTACCGACGTCGATGAGCAGACTGAGGGCTTCTCCGTAGAAGAGCCCGCTCGAAAGGATGTCCGCGACGATATCCGCCCCCACGTAAGCTGAAATCCCCGGAAGGAGATAGAGGCGGGCGCCCTTCACTGCGCTCAAGCCCACTTCCCCGGCCTGAAAGGCCATCCTTCTCTTTGCCACCGGGATAAAAGGCGCAACCGCAAGTTGTCTCGCGGGCAGCCCCGCGGCGAGATGCATCATCGTCGTATTGCCGGCAAAAGCAACCGAATAGATGTTCTCCACGTCTATCGAGTTCTTTGCCGCAAGGTCTTGAATCAGGGAACTGATCTGATTGATGATTCGTTCTTCAAGCCGCGCCGTGCCTGATTGGTCTTCCATCGTATAGGCAATCCGTGAAATCACGTCCTGACCGTAGGGTCTCTGCGCGTTCAAGGCGGACGCGGTGTCCACTGTTTTACCGGTGTTCAGGTCGACAAGGTAAGCCACCACCGTTGTCGTACCGATGTCGACGGCTATCCCGTAGTTTTTCCCGGTGGTGTCACCGGGCTCCACCGTAATGATCTCACTTTCGTCATGAACGGCGGTGACTGCGTAACCTGAGCTCCTGAGTAGTTGAGGCAGATCTCGCAGTTTCTCGAGAGGCATGCGGATATCGCGCCTGAGAAGGGCATCTGCGAGCCTGGTGAAGTCGTCGCGCTGATCCTCGAGAGAAGGCGTGCTCAATTGCACAGCGGTTTTTTTAAGCTCGGGGAATACGTCCGCGCCGTATTCGACGCCGGACACCATGATGTGCGCGCTCAAGTTCTCACGGATCTGCACTTTCACGTCGCCTTCAGCATAGGTAAGACAGGCGAGGCGCACCCCGTGTTCGAGCTCGGTGACGGTGAGGAGCGACCGTTCCTGATCCGTGATGTCCGTCACCGGGCCCTCTTCTATGATGAGCTTGCACTTCCCGCATTTACCGTTGCCGCCGCAGGGCGATTCAAGCGGGGTCTCCGGATCATTCGAGAGAATTTCGTAGAGGTTCTTGCCGGGCAAAGCTTCAACCTGCTTTTCGCTTTCTCCGATCTTAATTGTTACGATATGCGGCACAACTTCACCCAAGCCGCTTTTTTGCAAGATTCACCGTACTTTTCAACAGCATGGTAATGGTCATCGGGCCCACGCCACCGGGAACCGGGGTGATCATGGACGCCTTTTGGGATACCTCATCGAACGCGACATCGCCGACGAGCCGGTAACCGCTTTTTTTTGTGGCATCTTCAACGCGGTTTACACCGACGTCTATCACGACAGCGCCCGCTTTCACCATGTCAGCTCTGATCATTTCGGGCTTGCCGGCGGCGGCTATCAGAATGTCCGCCTGCAGCGTTTGCTCTTTCAGGTCCTTTGTCCTGGTGTGGCACACGGTCACCGTCGCATTTCCCCGGCCGTTTTTCTGAATGAGCATATTTGCAACGGGCTTGCCCACTATGTTGCTTCTGCCTACCACCACCACGTGAGCGCCTTCTATCTTCACCTTCTTGCGGACAAGCATCTCCACGACACCGTTGGGGGTGCAGGGCAGCACCGCCTCCTGTCCAAGGACCATCTTGCCGATGTTTATCGGATGAAATCCGTCGACGTCCTTCTGGGAGACATGCATGAGGACTTCCTGCTCGTTGATGTGAGAGGGGAGGGGAAGCTGCACCAGAATGCCGTCGATCGCCGGGTCGCTGTTCATTTTCTCGATGAGGGCGATGAGCTCTTCCTGCGATGTATCGGCAGGGAGGCGGTTGTCATCGGAATAGATACCGATTTCCTCACACGCGCGTTCCTTTGCGGTGACGTAGGACTTGCTTGCCGGGTCGTCTCCCACCAGGATAACGCAGAGCCCGGGCGTGACACCTTTCATCTTCATTTCCGCCACTTCTTTGGCGAGCTCGGCTCTGATTTCGGCGGCTATCTGTTTTCCGGAGATGATTTCTGCGGACACTTCTTCCTCCTGTGGGGATAGAACTTATGTAGTGGTCCGAATCCTGTTGAAGCCACAATATTGCAGGCTTTCAGCGGCAGAAACAAACGTAAAATCACTGTTTTGCTGCGCTTTACGTACCAGCCCAGAGCCGTTCAACAGGATTCGGATCAGTAACCGCTATTGTAGCCTGCCGTCCCGGTATGCGGCAATGTATTCTCCACCGAAGAAATCGGTGCCGTCGAGCACCGCTTGCGCGAGCTTGAAGGAGTTGGAGGTCACATCCATCGCCGCTATCTCCTTTACGGGCATCTGGACCGGATCGATGATACCGCTGTCACCGCCTGCGTCGACGAAGAGGCGGGTAAACACCATGTTCAGGAGTTTCCGGTTGGGCATGCCGTATGAAACGTTGCTCAATCCCCCGGTAATATGCACGCCGTCATACCGCTCTCTGACGGCGGTTACGGATTCAAAGAATTTCTTGCCGTTTCCGGAGTCGACGCTGATTGGGAGTACAAGCGGATCGAGATACATTTTTTCGCGCTTCATCCCTTTTGCATCAAGGATCTTGACGATGCTGTCGAAGTTGGCGAGCCGTTCCCCGGTTGTGTTCGGGAGCCCGGTTTTGCCGGCCGCGCTGACCACCGCGTCCGCCCCGAACTCGATAATGACGTCCACCGCTTCCTCGCGTTCAAGGCTTACCGAATTGACCATCTGAGATACATCTTTTCTGCACTGCGCGAGTCCCGCGGCGATTACATCCACGTTTGACGAGTCGATGCTCAAGGGTGTTTCATAGCGCCCGGCGAGAAATCCGGCGAGCCAGGACATGGTTTCGATCCTTTCGCGCAAGTCGTTTGTATACTCGTCGACATTGACATCCAGATATTTTGCGTCCCTGCTAATCTGCCGTTCGGCCGCCCAGCAGAGATACTTTTCGCCCGCGGCCCTTTCGTCTTCGCTTCCTCCCGAGAGGCTCTGGTAAACCGCAAGGGCGATATGTCTGATTTTTCCGCTCTCGTAAGGGGGGCTTATTTCAGCCCAATTTTGCGGTATGGGGAGAAGACAATCCTCCCCGTCATAGGCAAAAGACAGGCCTTCACCGCCGCCTGGAAGCGGGGAAGTTCTTGTCCCGCCGCTCTTTACGATTCGTGTGCAATGTATATTTTCACCGATGACGGTGAAGGATTGGTCTTTCATAGATTCACTCCCTCCTGGTTGGAAACACGCGCGGCCGCCGGTTGGCTGAATGATCCGCCCGGGTGGTTTACCCATAACCTTTTTGAATACTTTTGTGAAGTGGCCGGGCGCCGCGCTGCGTTCTGCTTGCCGCGCGGCGCGCCCGCGGGTTTTTCCGCCGCGCCGCCGCC
>JAFGHN010000067.1 GCA_016930115.1 Spirochaetales bacterium
GTGAATATTCCTGGCAGGCACGACCAGGTAGTCGCCGAAAGCGCCGTTCGCGCCTGATCCGAGGGTTCTCTTGTTCATGCACAGATTGTCTCTGCCTGTCCGGCAGTACCCGCATGTACCGCATGTATAGAAGAGAGTTTCGCTTGTTACCCGCATGTTCTCATGAATTCCCGTAACACCCTCGCCGACTTTGTCGATGATACCAGAGAGCTCGTGCCCCAGGATGACCGGTGGGTTCGTCGGGTAGCTGTCTTCGAAGTAGATGTGCAAGTCCGTTCCGCACACGCCGGCGGCCTTGGTTCTTATCCGTACCTGTCCCGCTCCCGGCTCCGGGACCGGCATCTCCTTAAGCTTCACTTTCAATTTGCCGGGTTCGTACTTCACCAAAGCTTTCATCATGTTTTCTGACATAGTTGTCACCTCACAGAGTCGCCGCGCGTGAGTACCGGGCCACTCCGGAAAAAACCGCTCCTCCAGCCTACCAGAATATCCCAGTCAATACCAAGATCCTGAACGATGAAATCGCGGACCGCCACGAACCCGGGATTTCAGTATCTTTTCTCCATAGATTTTCTGTGATTCAATGTGGGAAGTGCGTTCCAACGGAGAAGCGGCGCCTTTGAAACTGCTGAGACTTGATTCATACACTTTCCCCGTATCTGAAACCGAAAGACGGTAACTAAAGGAAATAGGATTCAACGATGTTGTAGAGATTCAAGGATACGCGCCGCAGGACCGGTCAGTAGCTGGCTGACCGGCTGACACCGGCGCCGCTCGAAAGCATCATGGCGTTGAAGTGCCGGGTCAGAAGCTCGCACTTCAACGACGCAAAATCCCGATCGTTCCAGAGATTCTCAAACTCCCCCGGATCGGTTTCAAGATCGTACAGCTCACCGACACGTACGTCATGGTAGAGGATGCTTTTGTAGCGCCCGTCGAAATACATCGAGCCGTGCGTGCCGTTCGGCTGCCGGAGCGCGTCGTTGTATTCACTGATAACGTACGGCTTATGCGTATCCGGGTCCGAACCGCCCGTGAGCAAGCTCAGGAGCGATTTCCCCTGCATCGTATACGGGGTCTCGAGTCCGGCCGCCTCGAGGAGGGTTGGAGCCAGGTCGATCAGCTCAACAAGGGCATTGCTCTTCATCCCGGCACGGATTCCGCCCGCCCATGAGATGATCAGCGGCACGTGGACGAGGGACTCGAAAAACCGGCAGCCTTTGTAAATAAGCCCGTGGTCACCCAGGAGCTCACCGTGATCGCTCGCAAATATGACGATCGTGTTTTCAAGCTCCCCTGTTGTCTCGAGAAAGTCGATGAGGCGGCCGAACTCGTGATCGATGAGCTCTATAGAAGCGTAGTAACAAGCTTTGACTTTACGCGGGTTGTAATATCGCGGCGGTTCGCTTCCAGCGTACTTTTCGGATTTCACGCCCCATGCGGGTGGGGCGTGTTTCTCGGCCTCATAAGGGTCGACCGCCTCCATCGTCTGCTGGTCGACCTTTGCAAAAGCGCGCTGCCGTTGGACATCTTCCTCACGGAAAAGAGGGTAGGGGAGCTCCTCATGGTTGTACCGGTCAAGATATTCCTGCGGCGGATCGAAAGGAGGATGCGGATCGAAGGGGTTGACGCTCAAGAGCCACGGCCCCTCGCGCTTCTGCGAAATGAAACGCATCGCCGTTTCGGTGCACCAGGTGGTCTGGTGGTATTCGGCGGGAACCCCCGGCCCGTAGGGAACGCCGCGGAGCGGCGCGTACAGCTCATCGGGATCGACCTTCTTCTCTTTCTGAAGCCAATCGGCGTAGGCGTGACCTTGAGGCCAGTCCGGCTGCGGGTGATGGCTCCACTGGTAGAACCGGTAGCCGTCGTCGGTTCTTCTTTCGAGCTGACCCTCTGAACGGGCGAGATGGAGTTTGCCGACAAGGCCGCAATCGTAACCGTGGTCCGCGAAGATCCGCGTGACCAGTTTCCCGTGGGCAAAAAAATAGTCGTTTCCGTTCCGGTGAACATGAGTGGTGGCGGGGTACTGGCCCGTCAGGAAAGATGCCCGGCTGGGAGTACAGATAGGAGCCTGGCTGTAGGCGTTCGTGAAGGCGACTCCGCGCTCGACAAGCCGGTCAAGGTTCGGGGTCCGGATGTGCTCGTTTCCAAGACTGCGGATTGTGTCGAAACGCTGCTGGTCCGTGCAGTACCAGAGAATGTTTGGCTTGTTCATAATTGCCCCTCCTTTATCTTTTCCCGGTAATGATACAAGATACCATCCCATGCAGGAAGTCACGGGAACAACGAGAAAGGCCGCGCATCAATTCCAAATTTTCGTAAAACCGGTTGGCGCGATCTGCAATCTCGCCTGTGACTATTGCTATTACCTCCCAAAGAAGGCGCTGTACCCGGACGGTGCGAGCCACCGGATGCCGGAGGATCTCCTTGAGGCATACATAACTCAGCACATCGACGCGCATCCTGGCCCCGTGGTCAATTTTTCCTGGCACGGCGGCGAACCGACCCTTTCAGGGCTCGATTATTTCAGGAACATCGTATCGCTCCAGCGGAAGCACAAACCCCATGGCTATACTATCACGAACAACGTGCAGAGCAACGGTATCCTGATCGATGAGGCGTGGTGCCGTTTCTTTTCAGAAGAAAGATTCTCGGTGGGCCTGAGCCTTGATGGCCCGGCCGATTTGCATGACGCTTACCGTCACACGGCGGACGGGAGATCGACACATAAACAGGCGATGCGGGCTTACCGGCTTTTGCGGCGACACAGCGTACCCTGTGATATCCTCTGCGTCGTTAACGCGCTGAACGTCCGCCACCCTTCGCGGGTATATCGATTCTTCAAAGAGATGGGCGCCGAATACCTGGGGTTCATTCCCCTGGTTGAGCCGCTGGCGGCCGGTGGCTTGGCAGAGCCAACTGATGGCGCCCCGGTCAGCGATCGCTCAGTCCCCGCGGAAGCTTGGGGTGACTTTCTCGTTGCGATTTTCGACGAATGGCTCGCTCGCGATATCGGGAAAATTCAAGTGCAGATAGTCGAAGAGGTGGCCCGCGCGGGTTTAGGACATCCCCACGCTCTCTGCATATTCCGGGAGAAGTGCGGCGACATCCCGGTGATCGAGCACAACGGCGACTTCTACTCCTGCGATCATTTCGTCGATCCGGAACACAGGGTCGGTAACTTGCGGCAGACTCCGCTGATCGATCTCATCGAACATCCGGCGCAGAGAGCTTTCGGGAACGCGAAATCAGAACTGCTGCCGCGCTACTGTCGTGAGTGTAACGTTCTCGACATGTGCTACGGCGGCTGCCCAAAGGACCGCATCATCAGCGCACCGGACGGGGAGCCGGGGCTCAACTATCTCTGTGAGGGATACAAGCGCTTTTTCACCCGTTGCCGGCCCTTTGCAGAGCAACTCGCGGTACAGTCACGCAGGCAGTCCTCGGAAGCCCAATCCCGGCAGCCGATCGAACCCCGAACTCCGCAGCCGGGGGCTGCACACAACCGTCCTGCTCCCAAAGTTGGCCGGAACGACCCGTGTCCGTGCGGGAGTGGGCGAAAGTATAAACATTGCTGCATGCGGAGATAGTGTAGAGCGCCGGATCAGCCGGCGGCCGCATCACTTGGGCGGTGCATCAGGGTTTGTCGGCGGCCTGTTGGCCTGCCTCTCCGGAGTTTGCGAGCGGCCCGCGCGGCCGGTGATTCCCGTCACCACAGATACCGGCGGTAGAAGTCGAACACCAGTTTCCAGCCTTCAACAGCTGCCTCAACCCTGTAACTCGGGCGGTCGACCGAGAAGAAGCTGTGCCCGGCGTTCTGAAACGTGTGGAATTCGTACTTCTTCTTGTAACGTTTCAGCGCCGCTTCTGTTTTTGCCACGTCCGCGGGCGAGGGTCTCTTGTCCTCAACGCCAAAGAGCCCCAATAACGGACACCCGAGCGACTCTGTGTACTCTATCGGCGCTACCGGCTGGCGCTCGGTCAATTCTTCAGGCGGGGCCGTCACCCCGCCGCCGTAGCAGTCGACCGCGGCGTCGATACCCGAAAGTTTGCACGCCGCGAGATAGACCTGGCGGCCCCCGGAGCAATAACCGATTATGCCGATTTTCCCGTTGTGATAGGGCAATGTCCGCAAGTACGCGGCCGCCCCATCGACGTCGCCGAGGGTCCGATCGTCAGGCATGCCGCCGGCTTCTCTGACACTCGCGCTGTTCGCCTCGGGGTTTCCCTTGCCTTCCCGGAAATGGAGATCCGGCATGATCGCCGCGTACCCGTGATGTGCGAGCTTGCGGGCTATCTCCTTCGTCGCTTCGTCATATCCCGGCATGTGGTGGATGACCACGACACCTGGAACGGTGCTCGAGCTGAAAGGTCTGGCAAAATAGGCGTCGATAAGATCGCCCTTATGGCCATGGATGCGGATGGTTTCCGCGAAAATACCGTCGTAGCCCATAGCACTCCCCCTTTTACAGGAAAATTCCGGCGTTTAGAATTCGAAGTATAGGTGCTTTCCGGATACGCGTCAAACAGCAGCGGAGCCTTCCGCAAGGAGGTCATACGTGCTGTCGGACAGGCCTCCCATATCCTGCCCGGTTACGTACAGGCCGGGAATCACCTGGCCTTCTTCGTCGAGTGCCTGCATGGCCTGGCTCACCCTGACTCCGCCTAAGGTAAGGAAAAAGCCGCGCAAGCCTTTCAGCGCGCAATATGGCCCGTGCTGCAGGTCGAACTTGATCAGATGCCCCGGTTTCCGGCTGAAATCGGGGTCTTCCTTCCGGATCCCCCTCATCGAGGGCAGTCATTTTCATCCCGGGAACCACAATGGCGTTATAAACATCGCTGAAAACCGATCCGTACGATTCGTTGTAGAAACGGTCGCCGTGCTTGTTGACCCAGAGAAACGGCTGGCTCAACGCGCACCGCATCTGCTTCATGTGATCAGGCCCTTTGAATTGATCCAAAGCCGGTTCATTGTCGAGATACGGGCTGTTTACCGCGAGTGTTCCCATGCCTGTGAGCCCGGCGTTAGCGCCAAGTGCAAGGTTGATTCCGTCGCCTGTCCAGCAGCCTGTATGCGGTCCGCGATACATGAGCCTGGCCATCCCCCGCGCGTTGATTTCGATTCCAAGTCCGTCAGCCAGTCGATCGTTTTCCCGGACTCATTGAGCAGCGCGCGAACCGCCGCCGGCTATAGCGATATCGGTATCGTGCAAATGCACTATTTCTTCCTTTTTGTTTTTCGTAGCTTTCGTTCGATCTCCGATACTCTGAACTTGACAATCTGTTTGATCAGCACATACGGTATCGGCTTGTCTATCGGGAATTGGACTGTGCCTTTTGAGATCTTGTAGGCCCCAAGCGCCTGCCTGAACGCTTCTATCCCGCTCGGTGTCGGGTAAAAACCGATATGATGTTTATACGCGGCATAGTGGACCAGGTTTTCGCCCTGCCAGAATGTCGGCATGCCGTAGCTCAACTTCTCGACGGCATCCGGTGCGGCGAATCGTATGACCGACCGGATATCCGAGAGAATTTTCTGAACGTCCTCCGGGAAGGACGCCACATATTCGTCGATGGATGTTGGTTTTGCTCTTTCGTTCTTCATGTTCCTGTCCTTACGGCGGCTCAGTCGTTTAACAACACCACTTCGGTTTCTATTGCGTCGGAAGATAATCGTACCAGTCTGTAACCGTA
>JAFGHN010000009.1 GCA_016930115.1 Spirochaetales bacterium
AAGTGGAACCCGCTTTTTGATCCTCAGGCGAAAGCCAACCTGGTGGAAGATGTCAACGCGCTCGTGCGTGATTTCCTGCGAAAGCTCAAGCGGGGATTTCTTGTGAGACCGCCGGATGCGGCGCGCATCAGAAATATGGCGGAAAATCTCGGCGCGAATCACGCCTTTGACCAGATCAAGAACCGGGATGCGCTTCAGCGTTACATCGAACTGTACATGATAGGCGTACTAGGCGGGAAATAACCTCAGGTGAGGAAAGCTTCCAGAGCTCTGCGGTGTCTGTAGAAAAACAACATCTCGGTAAACGCGCGATTACCGAAAGGGTCATCCTCAAACCAGAATAGATGGGACTCACACGAGCAGTCGCTCGAACCGAAGCCTTTCACCCCCGTGCCGCCGGTATCCCGTACGCTTGAAGCCAGCTCGCATTCGATATCAAGATCGGTGTACACCGGAAACGCGCGTATCGAATCCGCGGCGAGAGACAGGTAATCGATGTGCCATCGGGTTGTCTTTCTTTTTGCCTGGTGCCGGCGTATACGCGAGGAGAGCCCCCGCTTTGCCGAACCGGCGTAGACGTACCATCCCCGTTTGTAGGCAATCCCGCCCAGGCCGCCTGTGGCGACGGTCCGGTCCTCCTTCAGGTACAGGACCAGCAGGTATACGCCGCAATCCTGTTCAACAAGCCGTACCGGCCCGCAGAAGACCGGAACATCGTCGTTTGTGACAGCGGCAATTCCTTCCGCCGTAACCGAAATGCTGCAGGCCTTTACCGTGAGGACAGGCGCCGCGGCGGTAAGCGCCTTCGAAAACACCTGATCCGTGTGGATATTTGGAATGAACACCCGGGCAGACGGATTGCCGACGATAAAGAGCACGATTCCGCCGGCCACTTTTTTTTCGCGCACAAGTTGTGCCATGTGCAGAATATGCTTCACTCCGCGGCTCGTCGGAGCATCCGGAAACATCGCCACGCCCTCTTCGCAGAGCGTGCACGATTTCACTTCCACAAGCACGGCGCCTTGATCGGTTTCCGCGGCAAAGTCATATCGTGATGTTCCAAAGCTCACCTCGCGGCGGATCGTCTCTGTGCGCTCAAACAGCCGGGGCAGGACCAGTTCGCCGGCAAGCGGATTTGTTCGCGTTGAATGGAGACCAATCACCTTACCGTGGTGGATCGCCGCGACAAAGGTATAGGCGGTAGAGCGGGACGTGGAAACCGCGCGCTCGAGGATTACCGGCGTATCCGGAAGCAGAATCTCCTGCATTCTTCCGGGGTTGGGGCAATGGGCCCGTACCGTTCCGTCGCCGGTGCGCACAAGAATCTCAAACCGGTTCGGCCTTCCGGCAAAAACCCCGGTTACATCAGGCGAGAACAGCTTGTATGCGGTGCGTGAATCAGGCAAACAGCACCCGCAGTTCCTTTTCGTATTTCTCCGTGACAACGTTTCTGCGCACTTTCAGCGTGTGGGTGAGCTCTACGCCAACCTCAAACTGCTTCGGCAACAGCTTGAACCTGAATATACGTTCGAAAGCCTTAAAGCCGTTCTTGGCGCTTACAAGCGTCTGTATTTCGTTACGAAAAAGCTCCTGGACTTCTATATTCTCAAGCAGGTCGGTCTTATCCACATAGCTGATGTTCCGTTCTTTTGCGAATTCCATCAGGTACGCTTCGTCCGGGACGATGAGCGCAGCCAGAAACTTCTGGTCCTGGCCGACAAGCATCACCTGGTCGATAGCCGGCGAAGTCTTCAGCATGTCCTCGATGGGGGTTGGCTCGATATTTTCTCCGCCGAGGAGCACGATGGTTTCCTTTGCCCTTCCGATGATCTTCAGGCAACCCTGGTGTGTCATCATGACTATATCGCCGGTGTCAAGCCAGCCGTCCTTGATGACGGCATCCGTCGCTTCCTGACGCTTGTAGTAGCCTTTCATAATCTGTTCGCTCTTCACGAAAAGCACTCCCTTTTGCCCCGGAGGCAGCACTTCCATACTCTCGCCGACAACGCGGGCCTGGACGTCACGCAGCAGCGGTCCGACGGTGCCGGCCACCGGGCGGCGCTGAAGGCGAACGGATAGAACCGGCGCCGTTTCGGTAAGACCATAGCCTTCAAGAAGCGAAATACCCGCGGCCTGGAAGAACCGGTCTACATACGGGGGCAGCGCACCGCCGCCCGAAATGGCCGCTATCAAACGGCCCCCCATGAGTCCCTTTTTTATCTTGCTGAACACCAGGAGCTGACCCAGGGCGTTTAGAGGTGTTATGAGAATGAAGGGGATAATGGCGGCGGCAAAGTCGAGTATCTGTATACGCTTGTTAAACTGCGGCAGGAGCCCCCTGACCATATTACGGAGCAAAGCATAGACGCCTCCCACGGAAACAAAGAAGTTGAAAAGCGCAGGTTTCATACCGCCCTGTTCCTTGATGTTTCGGTACACACCGGCCCTGATCGCTTCCCAGAGCCGCGGCACCGCGGCGGTCCAGTGAGGGCGCACTTTGAGCATATCCGCCTTCAGAATCGGCCCGACGAGTTTGGAGTAGGCGATGGTTGCCCCGGCATTGAGGACGACGTATTCCACCGCGCGCTCAAAGGAGTGCCAGGCGGGCAGCACGCTCATATAGATCTCTCCGTGGCTGATATGAACATGCTCGTGGATTCTATCGAGCTGAAATAGATAGTTGCGGTGGGTCAGCATAACACCCTTCGGTTCACCGGTGGTGCCCGAAGTATAGATGATCGTGGCAAGATCGTCGGGTTCGCCTTTTTCAATTTCCCCTTCGATGAAACTGTCATCTTTGGCGTCCAGGTCCGAACCAAGCAGATCGCTGAACTTCACTATTTCCAATCCGTTCTCTTTCCCCGATTGATTTTCAAAGCTGATAAGGGTCCTGAGCCCGGGAAGTTTCTCCTTGCGCGAAAGGATGTTGTCTATCTGTGCCCGGCTTTCCACAAAGGAGAACTTGCAATCCGCATGACCGAGAATATAGCCAAGCTCGTCGGCGGTGGAATCGGAACCACGGGGTACGTCCACGGCGCCAAGGCAGAGCAATGCAAGATCGGCAAGCAGCCACTCTTTCCTGTTGTCGGATATGAGGCCTACGTGGCTTCCGCGCTCAATTCCCAGTTTGGCGAGGGCTGCCGCAATCGTTTTTACCTTCCGATAAAGCTCCGAGTAGCTTGTGGGTTCGAAATCGCCCTGCGGGTTCTTGCTCAGCTGAGCGATGGTCTCCGGGTGCAGCTGCGCTATGCTTCTCAGCCGCTTTGCAAGCGATTCCTTCTCGTTTGCCATGTTTCGTCCTCCGTCGTGAATATCAGAAGAGTATAAATCGGCGGATATACGCTGTCAAACTTTTCTAACAGGCTGCTGACAAAGTAATTAAAGGGCCGCAGGCTAATTGCCGGAAACCATGCTGCGCAGGACGTCATACAGTTGTGCGGTGTCCCACTCCCGGGATCCCGTTACTGAAGCCACGGCATACCCCTCGGTGTCAATGAGATAGGTCTGGGGTATGCTTCGGGCGCCGTAGAGCGATCCCACCCCTCCGGTTATGTCGAGCAGCACGGGGAAGGTATAGCCGTTTTCTTCGAGAAAACTCTTGACCGTGTTTTCAGGTTCCTGCAGATTCACGGCGACAAGCACAACCCCTTCATCTTCAAGCTCATCGTACATCCGCTGCATAGAGGGCATCTCTGCTCTGCAGGGCGGGCACCAGGTCGCCCAGAAGTTGAGCAGCACCGTCTTCCCTTCAAAAGAGTCGAGAGAAATACTCTCGCCGTCAACACCCGGTAACGTGAACGCGGGCGCTTCGACCCTTTGTTTGAACACTTGAAAGCCGGCCTCCATGAGCCGGACTTGCAGGGGGTCCGGTCCTTCTTCCGCAGCCGTTTCTTCTTCCTGTACGCCGGGCTCTTCCCGGACGGCTGTTTCTTCCTTTGCGTTGCACGCCATGAAAAGCATCATCACTGATAGCAGAATCACTACTGTTTTCAACTTCATCCCCCGGTGAAAAAGGTATTTGCAGCAGAATGCAGAACCAAGATCAAGATAATAAACATGAGCAAAAATGTCATTATAAGAGAGCTCCCACGACAAAAACCAGATAATTGTATATGCCGTGAGAAAGAGCGACGATATGCACGTTCCGGGTCCTGAGAAACAACCAGGAAAGAAAGATCCCGATGAAGGCGGTCACAACGAAGGCGCCGATACCCTGGTAGACATGACCCAAAGCAAAGAGCAGCGACCCAACTGCAACCGCGGCAGCATTTCCGAACGGGGCGAGCTCAACGAGCAGGTACGACCTGAAGAACAACTCCTCTCGATAACCGGTAACAAGACTGACGGGTGCGAACAGCATGAGAACAACCGGCCGGACCGATTCAGCGGTGACGGGAGTAAAGAGCCCGCCCGTCCGGTCGCCGCCGGCGAGCGCGGCGGGAACGGCGATCAAAAAAAGCCCCGCGGTTCCCGCAAGCACTTTCAGAATATCCTTTGCGCTGATGGGCACGATCCCGGTCGCCTCCTTTGTCCCGTGTCCGCGGGTGAGAATCATGTAGAGGATCAACGCCGCCTGGGGAATACCGAAGATGAGGTTTTGGGCCAGCAGCGACGGGTCGGTCAGCGTTACCGAGGCCGTTTCGGCGCTCTGGTAAAGGTATCCCGGGAGAAAGAGGGCGCAAAATAGTATCGCCGGGGCGAGAATTCGCTCCGACCGGTTGTTTTCTAGCATGACGAACCCCACGATAATCTGCTATAATCGGTCATAAATCATTTGTTACCTTAATATTTAGCTACTAAATTATAAAGTATAGAGGTTCGATACTAAAAGTATGTTATTTGTCCTGCCGGGCTTGCTCGTACTTTCAGTCATTGCAGCCGTCATTATTTTGAGACGCGCCGGTGGCGGGAAGTTCCCATGGATTCAGTTTTATACGAAAGGAAAGGAATCAGGCTTCAACTTCAAGGAGCTTAATCTCTTGAGGCGGGTGGCAGTGGAAAACCATCTGGCCAATCCTACGTCGCTCTTCTGGTCGGTAAAACAGCTGGACAGATCGATACGCGGCGTGGTTGTCAGATTGCGGGCAGAAGGCAAGGAGACCGATGAGACGAGCATCCAATTTGTTTCGAAGCTGTATGAATTCAGGAAAAAAGTGGAATTTTCTCTTCCAAAACACCGGCTGGGGCTGAAATCCACACGCAAACTTGCGACAAGCCAGCGCATTACCATAACGTTGCCGGGGATCGGTACGTATCATTCCCAGATTGTTGAGAATCTGCGCAGATATATGGCTATCTCTTTTCCGGAGGGCCCCACGCTTCCGGACGATTTTGTCTGGAAATCGAGAAAGATAAATGTCTACTTTTGGCGCGCTGACGACGCAGGTTATGTCTTCGAATCCCGGGTGTTGGAAGACTTCAGGGACCGGGACTATCCGATACTCCATATCACCCATTCCGACAGCATGATACGTAGCCAGAAACGCCGCTCGATACGAATCGAGGTGAATATGCCCGCCAGACTGTTTCCGCTGCAGAGCGCCGGGGCTGCGAACGATGTGGTGGAGGAATCGTCGGGTCTACGCGGGCGCTTGATGGATGTATCGGAAGACGGGTGTGCCGTTATGGTGGGTGGACGTGCCAAGGTGGGGATGGTTCTCAAAGTGCAGTTCAGCCTCACAAACGAACCGCTGGCGATGCCGGGAGTTGTGAAAGGGGTGAATTTTGATGAGAAGAAGAACAGGTCACTCCTGCACCTGCAAGCCCTGCCCATACGTCTCGGCACAAGAAACAAAATTCTCTCTTATGTCTATAATATCTTCGGGGAGCGGGACGAGAAAGCGAAACAGACTATCAGACGATAACTTACCCCGTCCTATGAAAAGCGTTGAATTTGCTGCTCTTTTTGATGTAAACTAACAATGAACGACGGCACTTCACGGTAGGTGCGGGGAAGAACCTGATGAGACGATTGAGTACGGTGTGTCTGCTGTTTCTCTTTTTTGCGGTGACGGTTGTTATCGCGCAGGAGCAGCCGGATATCCTGAGGGCGTTTCAGAAGAACTTTGTGCGCGGAAATCTCAATACCAAGATACAAGTGCTGCAAGATGCGGCCACCCGTAGTGATGTGGATATGGGGCCGCTCTACCATCAGGCCCTGGACTTTGTCATCGATAATGCCCGCATATTCGAGAACGATCTTGTCGCCCGGGAGCTTGGGATACTCGCGGTAAGATTGATAGGCAT
>JAFGHN010000010.1 GCA_016930115.1 Spirochaetales bacterium
ACAGACGTCAAACTATCGAGGCGTCATGCGGGTTGCCTTTCTTGCCGGCGGAATCGTAAATACGAGAATAGTCCCTACCAGAGCGATGACGGCAAAGCTGAGCCAGGCGACATGATAGCTGCCGACGGTATCGTACATCCTTCCGGCAAGCGGGGCGCCGGTTATGTTCCCGATCATCATGACACCAAAGATTGCGCCGATGATCTTTCCGAAATGCGCCCTCCCAAAATGCTGCCGCACGAGAGTTGTCCTGGTGGTGACACTCAGGCCCCAGCCTAGACTCAAAGCAAAGACAAACGGTATAAGCAGCCACTGTCTTCCGCTGCCGATATACGCGAAGATCAGCATCCCGACGATCATGAGCAGAAAACTCAAAGAGAAAACAAACCGGCTGCCTATCCTGTCACTCAGCCACCCGCTTCCAAGGCGCCCGGCGATGCTTGCGAGCGGAAGGATGAACGCGATCACGCTGGAAAGTGAACGGCTGACACCGACACTGCTCAGGTAAGGCATAAGATGGGTGACGACGGCGCCGATAACGAAGGCGTGACACGCGGACGCGATGGCCAGTTGCCAGAACACCCGTCCTCTGAGGGCCTGTCTGGGGTGCACGCTGACCTCAGGATCGGGGGCCGCTGCTTTCCTTCTCACTCCCCCGCTGCGGACCGGCACCGCTTCATCGCCGTCGGGCAGATAGCCGTACTGTTCAGGCTTGTGCCGGATCACGAAAGAAAGCGGCAGCACTATCGCCACCATACCAAGCCCGAAAATAAGCATGGCTGTGCGCCATCCCAGCGAGTCGACCAGCAACGTCACCAGCGGGACCATGAGACCGCCCAGCCCGAATCCACTGGAGACTATGCCGATGGCAAGCCCCGCCTTCCTGCGGAACCAGTTCGTCACCGCCGTCAACAGAACGGTCCCGCTGCATGTGCTCATGCCGAGGGCGATGAAGAGGAAGGCGCCGTAGAACCCGGCGAGGGTGGATACGCGGCTCAAGAGCACAAAACCGATGGCTATGCTCAAGGAGCCGCAGAAAATCAATCTTCTTGGTCCAAACTTGTCGACAAGGATCCCGATGAGCGGAGCCAGCAGTCCCATTTCAAAACCACGCAAGGAAGAAGCAAGGGAAACTTGCGCATAGCTCCAGCCAAACTCATTGACGATAGGCTCGAATACGGCTGTAAAACCGAAATGGACAATACCACCGGTGTAGAGAATGATCCCTACCGCGGCAGCTATGATGTAATTACCGTAAAACACTTTTGAACGCCTGTGAGCCAGTTCCATCAGAGAGAGACTTCCTCCAATACCCTGTAACTTGCCGGACGGCGGGATGCGGATCATCCGGCTGACACCGATACGCGGGATTCTAACACTAATAATAATCTCTTTCAAACAGGCGCGGCCCAGCCCGCGCCAGGCTACACCAGCCAGATCTCCCGGAAGTGCGACGCGTCCGCGTTGTTTTCACTCATGCCTGTCCAGCGGAATCTACCGATTCTCACACCCTTTTCATTTGCCGTCTCACACGCCAGGTCAAAACCGATCTTCCCGGGCGGGGCCTGTTCAAGGCAAAATGACTTCAATGGTATCTCGGCTTTCAGCCTGTACCCGGTATCGGTCCCCTCTGCGCGGACTTTCAGGCGCATATCGGTTCGCGGCGCCTTATAGAAAGGCGGGGCTTTCCCGGGAGTCCCCGGATAGAGGAATATCCGGTATACGCCCTCATCGGACGTAGGCTTACCGATATCGGCGGGTTTTCTGCCGTCAAGAAAAAGCACCAGACAGTCGCCCAGATCACCGTTGTGGGTTTTCCGTACGGTGGGTGAGAGAAAATCATCTGTTACATCGGCAAGCAGCAGGAGAGTGGTATCGTCGTATGATAACTTGAAACGAACTGCATGTTGTACGATTGTATCTTTCGCATCAGAGAAATCGCCCGCCGCCGGTCTGAACTCGAACCACTCTCCCGATTCCCAATCAGCGGAAATGCCCTTGTGAAGAAACGTGAACCGGCAATTTTTATCTATCGAGAAGCGGTCGCCGTTACAGATGCCTTCAACGGATAAGATAATCTCCTCACTTCGCGGGGCATACGTTCCTCTGACCGTTCGCGTAAGCCGTGCGAAGGGGGGCACGTTTTCGATTGTAATGACGTCGGGCCGCACAACAACGCGCTCACGAGGTCTTACGGTGAGGCAGACAGTCTTTGTCTCTCCGCTGAAATTGAACACCTTCAGTCTCAGTTCAAATGTACCTTCCGGATCGATTTTATCGATGGCCGCGTTCAGCTGCACCGTGCCGGCCCTCTCATCGAACTCGAGCGCGGCGCGTTGAAGCTGTTTGGGGATATCGATGTTCTGCGGGCATTTCACGACGCACTTACCGCAGCTGACGCATTCGGCGGCCGTTCCCTTTAACGTCCGGTAGCGTGTCATCGCGGTGTCATGCAGGCCGTAAATAGCGGAAAGGTTGAGCAAATCGAGATTCTCAGGGATCGCGATGCCGACCGGACATTCGGGCATACAATACCCGCATCCGGTACAGTAGAGTCCGCTCTTCTTTTTCCGCTCGGCAACCAATTCATTGAGCCCGGCGATGGTCTTTGCTGAGAACGGCTCGTTCGCCTCAACGGTCCTGACGTTTTCTTCGAGCATCCGGATGTCCTGCATACCCGAAAGCGCCACGTTTACTCCCGGTGTACCAAGGACAAAACGCAGCGCCGCTTCCACTGTTGAGCCGACCTCCTCGCCGATGAGGTGTGAGATCTTTTCGTTTGGCAATCCCAGCCTGCCGCCTCCCAGGGGGCCCATCACCACCACTCCCATTCCCGCCTCCCTGGCGTGAAGTATCGCGTCCTTATTTCGCTGATCAAGCAGATTGAACTGAAGCGTGACGCTCTCATAGTGGCCTGTGTCGATGAGCTTTATCAGGTTTTCCGGAGTATCGTGAAAGCTGAAAGCGATGTGCCTGACCAGCCCCTCCTCTTTTGCCCGCATCATCTCCTTTGTCAGTCCGTCATTTTCAGGATCGAGATACTTTACAAAGATCTCCCAGCTGATGCCGTGATGGCTGTAGATATCGATATAATCGGTGCGGAGGAGTTTGAGAGATTCCTCGAGGCAGCGACGCCATTCGCTCTTTTCCGCCCGGTGATGATGGTTTTTCGTGGACAGCAAGACCTTGTCACGGAGGCCTTCAAGCGCTTCCCCCACAGCCGCCTGGCTGTCACCGTGACAGTAGTCGATGGCGGTATCGAAATAGTTGATACCAAGCTCAACGGCCCGTTGAAGCATCGGTGTCGAAAGCTCCCGCACCACTTTCCCGTCCTGTTCCGGCAGGCGCATGCAGCCGAGACCGAGTACGGACACTTTCAAACCTGTTTTTCCCAATCTGACATAACGCATTTCATATCCCGCTGCAAATCAATCAATGGTTCTCAAGGCTTCCGTATCATAACAATCCAACGCATGTCTGGAAAGAAAGCACATGAAGGAGGAGACCAATGTCCGAATTGAGCTCACCCTTCTCAGGGCCCGTAAAATCGGAAAAAATCACGGACGAAGAGCTCGTCAGAGCCATCCGCTTCATGATTGCCGCTGAGTACGAGACCATCCAGCTCTACAGACAACAAGCTCGCCATATCGGTTCTGAAAGATATCGCCGATGAGGTCGAAGAAGAAATCGAAGAGCCTGGTGTTTGACGGCGAAAGCGTCGCAGGGCCGCCCGCTAACGGCTCCGGCTGAGCAAGATCAACCGGAGCAGCGTGAGTACCGAAGCAAGAGCGGAAGCGACATAGGTCATCGCCGCGGCATTGAGTACTTTTCGCGCCCCGCCCAGCTCATCCTGTGTCATCACGCCGCTGGAGCCAAGGAGCCGCAAGGCCCGGGAAGAGGCGTTAAACTCGATCGGAAGAGTCAATACCGAAAATATCACTGCAACTGCGAAGAGTCCGATACCTATCGTCACAAGTGGCTCTGCTATCCCGAATATGATTCCTGCGAACACAATGAGCGGCCCGAGTTTGGAGCCGAACGAAGCAACAGGATATACGGTGTTTCTGATTGCCAGAGGGACGTATGAGCGGGAATGCTGGATGGCGTGGCCGCTTTCATGGGCCGCGATGCCCAATGCGGCGACACTTCTTCCCCTCCCCACCTCCCGGGAGAGGCACAGGGTACGGGAGCGCGGATCGTAATGATCCGTCAGTTTACCGGCCACCTCTTCAACTGGCACTTGGCGCAAACCGTTGGCGTCGAGTATACGGCGTGCAAGATCAGCACCAGTCAATCCTCCACGGGTGCCCATCTTACTGTATTTTGAATAGGTGCTGCGTACCATCGATTGGGCGATAAAGCCGAAAACTATCGCGGGGACCAGCAGCCACCAGTATTGAAACCAGTACATCTTCGTTCTCCTCTGACTAAAAGGTAATTATTAGAGAATTGAAGTCAAGTGAGATTCCGTTACAAATGTGTAATCTCATGTTCGTGGAGTAGACGTTGATGCATTACGCAGTATACCGGGATAGGGTTCAGAACTGATACCCGAAGGCGAACAGGAAGCCCGAATTGACCGCTTTCCTGTAGCCGCCAAAGTCGGTGTCCGCCGGGGTGAAAGCGAGTGCCGGGGTAAGGCCGAAAAAAAACCTGAACTCGCTTAGAAAGTTGCCTGTCTCGGTTCCAAAGCTCAGCAGGAAGCCATAATCGTACGGCCTTATTTCCGTTACTTTCTCCTGATCACCGGTCGAAAGAGAACCGGTGCCGATCCATTCACTCCCGGGAACATCAAATTTGTAGCGTCCCCCAAGGAACTTGCCAAAATAGCCGCCGCCCCCCACCCAGATGGCGGTTGCGGAAAGGAGATCTGCGGAATATGAGTATTTGATCATGATAGGGATTTCGAGATAGTTGAACAACCAGAGGAGCTTTCCGTCGCTAGCGCTGACGCGGCATCCTTTTCCGGTATAGCCCCCTTCCACCTGCACGGCGACG
>JAFGHN010000068.1 GCA_016930115.1 Spirochaetales bacterium
AGCAGATGGAGGCTGGAGGACATCGCGAAGAAGTATTCGGACCATATCGCTTTCCCGATTTATCTCCACTACACCGAAACGAGCGGCAAAGATAAAGACAAAAAGGAAGAGGAGAAGGTTGAGCAGGTGAACTCGGCGTCGGCACTCTGGCGGCGGGGGAAATCGGAATTGAAAGAAGGGGACTATAACGAATTCTACAAGACGCTGAGCCATGATGACGAGGATCCGCTTCTGTGTCTCCACACCCAGGCGGAGGGTACCCAGGAATACACGACGTTGTTCTACGTCCCTCAGAAAGCGCCATTTGATATGTACCACGCGGATTATTCTCCCGGCGTGAAGCTCTACGTAAAGCGGGTGTTTATCACCGATGACAACAAGGAGCTCATGCCGGTGTACCTGCGCTTCCTGCGGGGTATCATTGATTCCGAGGACCTGCCTCTCAACGTGAGCCGGGAGCTCCTCCAGAAGAACAGGGTCCTTGCGAACATCAGGAGCGCCTCGGTGAAGAAGGTGCTCACGGAGATCGCCGGGCTTGCTCAAAACAACCCGGAAAAGTTCGGGAAGCTCATCAAGGAATACAACAGACCCTTGAAAGAAGGCCTGTACTCCGATTTTCAGAACAGAGACGCCCTTCTCGAAATAATACGGTTCAAGTCTTCGACGGAAGCGGGATACGTCAGTCTCGCCTCGTACGTCGATCGAATGAAGGAAGACCAGAAGGCCATCTACTATATAACCGGTGATAATGAGGAAAATCTCAAGGAATCGCCTCTGCTTGAGGCCTACAAAGACCGGGGGATAGAAGTCCTCATCATGGACGATGAGATTGACGAAATTGTGGTTCCCGCCATCGGCACTTTTAAGGAAAAGGAGCTGAAAGCCGTCAACCGGGCGGGTGCCGCGGACGAGCTCACGAGCAAAGAGGACAAGAAGAAGGAGAAGGAAATCGGGCCGCTTCTGAAGAAGATCAAGAAAGTGCTTGGCGATGCGGTCAAGGACGTGGTGGCGAGCTCCCGGTTGAGTGATTCTCCCTCGTGCATTGTGGCTGATGAGCATGATCCGACCATGCAGATGCAGCATATTCTCAAGGCGATGGGTCAGTCCGAGATGCCGGACATCAAACCGATTCTCGAGATAAATCCCGATCATGATATCGTGAAGAAGCTTGACGCAGCCGGTGACGACGGCGTTATCGAGGACGCGAGCTGGCTCCTCTATGAGCAGGCGCTGCTCATGGAAGGCGTCGAGCTGAAAAAGCCCGCTGTTTTCGTCAAACGGCTTAACAGATTCATGTCCCAGGCGTTACAGTAGCTGGAGTTGTCTTTGAATCTGGACATAGTCAGAAAGATTGCAGCCGAAAATATGGGCAGCCGCAGAAGCCATCTCGATAGGGAACCGGGCTACGTGTTACACCACGGGCAGCGGACGGCCAATCTGACGGGCGAAATCATGAACAGGATAACCGGCGGGCCGGACGTCTTTGACCCCGTCCTCTATGCAGGCGCGCTTTTTCACGACATAGGCAAGGGATTCGCCGCGCACAACGAGACCGGCGCGGAGCTCGCGGCCGGCCTTCTGAAAGACGTGTGTGCTCCCGGCGAGCTCGATCGAATCTGTCACATAGTCCGGAATCACTGTCTCCGCAAGCAGGGATTGGAACTTGACGACGGTATCCTGGCGGTTCAGGACGCCGACATGATCGATCATTTCGGCACGCAGGGAGTCTGGCTGGATTTCCTCCACCGTGGCTACAAGCATGACACCCAACTTGCGACTGTCAGGCTGTGGGACTCCGATGAGTTCAGGAATCACGTCCGAGACATGCGGGAGCTCCTCAATTTTGAGCTCTCAAAAGAGCTCTTTGATGACCGGATCGAATTCCAGGAGGGGTTTCTCGCCCGCCTGAAAATGGAATCAGAAGGCCGCGTGCCTGATGAGGTCCAGTACCCGGGAGCGGGCAAACGGTGAAAGCCCCCAAAGCGTTGCTTATCGACCTTGATGATACCCTCCTGAATTACGACGGGTATTCACAGCAGGCCTGGCACGAAGCGTGCGAGGCTGTATCCGTCGACTCGGTTCCCGCGGATGTTCTGGTCGACGAAATTATCCGGTACGCCGGCTGGTACTGGAGCGACGCTGAACGCCATCGTGCCGGCCGGAACAACCTGGAGGAAACCAGGAGGCTGATGGTACGGGAGGCGCTCAAGAATCTTGGCCGTCCCGACGACCGGATTGCCAACGAAATCGGCGACAGATATATAGCGATCCGCGAAGAGAAGCTGCAGCTGTTCCCAGGCACCAGGGAAACACTGGAGCGGCTCAAGCGGAAGGGAATGCCGATGTGCCTGGTTACAAACGGCGAGGCCAGGCTGCAGCGGAGAAAGATAGAAAGATTTCATCTCGAACCGTACTTCAAGGGAATCCTCATCGAAGGGGAGCTCGGTTTTGGAAAGCCTGATGAACGGGTGTTCAAGCTTGCCCTCGAAATACTCGGTACAGCGGCCCAGGACACCTGGATGATCGGCGACAACTACGAGTGGGAAGTTATCGCCCCCCGCGAGCTCGGTATGAGCACCATCTGGGTGGACAGACACGGAAACGGGCTTCCTGCCGGAGTACCGGCCCGGCCGGACGCAGTGATCGCCGTGTTCAGTGAGCTGCTCGAAGTGATCGAGGCGGCCGGCGCCGACGGCTGAGTCTTAAGGAGGGCAGCCCGCAGCAATGGACGAACTCGTCGAGAGATATACCAACAAGCGTGTTTCCTTCAGGTTTGCCGGCGTTTCCCTTGAGCTCGCTCTCTCTCAGGGGCTGTTCTCAAGCTTTGACGTTGACGCCGGGACGAAGTTTCTGCTCAGAGTGGTCGCCGGTCAGGTCGATCTTGAAACGGTTTCCCGGGTTGCAGACCTGGGCTGCGGTACCGGCGTCATCGGGATAGCGGTGGCCAAAAAAAACCCGCAGTGCACCTGTGTTTTTCAGGACCGGGACGCGCTGGCTTTGGCTTTCGCCCGGTTCAACTGCCGCACCAACGGAGTCGATGAACGGTCGCGGTTTGCCGGCGGGCTCGGGTTACAGGCGGTGGACGAAGGCCCTTTTGATCTGGTTCTGTCCAACCTCCCCGCCAAGGCGGGGCTTCCCGTGCTGTCGCGGATGATTTGGGAGATGCTCGACCGGCTCCGGCCGGGCGATGCGGCGGGCGGCGTGCCTGGGGGAGCGACGGCCGGCGGCGTGGCGGCCGTGGTCATCGTGGCGACTCTTGCCGACGAGATCGGCCGTATATTGCACAGTCTCGGCGCCGACATTTTCTACACTGAAGAACGCCGGGAGCACCGGGTGCATCTGTTCCGCCGGGGCGTCGAGTCCGCGGCGGTTCGAGCGCAGGCGGAGTCGCCCACGGCGCCCGCTCCGGTAGCCTTGACGGACGCCGGCTACCTCGCGGCTTACCTGAGAGATCGGGTGACTTTCTCCCACGGCGGGCTCTCTTATGACCTCGACACTGTGTACAACCTGAGCGACTTCGACACGCTGGGGCGGGAGGCCTCCCTGGCCATGGACGTGATGGACAAGTGGGTTGATGCGTGCTTTTTTGATTCCGGTTCAGGTTCGGTCTTGATCTGGAATCCTGGACAGGGGCACGCGGCAGTATATCTTTCGGGACGATTTCAGAATCTCGAGCCCGGCCGTTTCATCCTGGCCTCCCGGGATGCCCTTTCACTCGAGATTACCAGGTGGAACCTGTCGCGTTCCTTTGACGCAGCTGCCGGCACGCCCGTATCGGCGCCGGCAGCGTATCACGCGGCATCGATGGACGCTCTCTGCGACGATATCGCCTGCCAGGCTGCGAAGGTGAGTCTGGCCATGCTCTTTCTGCAGCCTATTCCGGGTACCGGTTGGGAGGAGGAGGCGGTATTGTTGCTGCAACGTGTGCTCATCCCCGGCGGACTGGTTATCGCGAGCGGGGGCAGCACCGAGATACACCGGTTTTTGAGCGCTCTCCACGGTATGGTGCTCCACGGGAGCCGGAAATACCACGGTTCGCGCGCGGTGGCACTGAAGAATCCGGCCTGATTAAGGCTGCAGCTTCGCAGCGCGGTGAACCGGCGGCGCCGTTGCAGCGGCCAGAAATCGACGGCGCCGTTGCTGTGACTGCCGGCTATACCGCAAGTTTTGCGATGATGCTGCAGACCTCTTTGGTATCGGCCCGGCTTATTTCGAGACTGGTCACCATCCGTATCCGTTCAGGCCCGGTCGCGTTGCACAGCACGCCTGCCTTTCCAAGGGCGTCCCGTATCTGCCCCGCGTTCTTTCCGGGAGTCGAAAAGTAAACGATATTGGTTTCGACCGGCCCGAGCATCGCCCACCCGGTACCTTGCAACGCTTTGGCGACCAGGGCGGCGTTTTCGTGGTCTTCCGTGAGCCGTTCCACGTTGTTTTCAAGAGCGTACAGACCCGCGGCGGCCAGCACACCGGCCTGCCTTGTCGCGCCCCCGAGGAGCTTTCTGGCCCTTCTCGCTTCGGCGACGAAACTTGAAGTCCCGCAGAGTAAGCTGCCCACCGGAGCGCCGAGCCCTTTCGACAGGCAGAATGTGACCGTATCCGCATAGTTGCAGATCTCGTCCGGCGAGAGTCCGGTGGCGGCCGCGGCGTTGAAGAGCCGTGCGCCGTCCATGTGAACGGCAAGGTTGTGCTTGCGCGCCACGGTCAAGATGCCTTCGAGGTCGGCCTGCGAATAGCAGGTGCCGCCCGCGAGGTTATGGGTGTTCTCTATCTCCAGGAGCTTTGTCCTCGGCATGCTGTAGACGCCGGGTCTTATGACAGGTTCGACGGCTTCAGGTTTGAGGATGCCCCTTTCGCCGTCAACAGCGACGGGCATCGCCCCGGCGATGGCCGCAAGGCCCGCCATCTCGTAGTGCAGGATGTGGGCCTGCCGGTGGGCGATAAGCTCGTTGCCCCGCCCGCAATTCAGATAGATGGGTATGAGGTTGCCCATCGTCCCCGAGCTGATGAAAATGGCCGCTTCCTTCCCGGTCAACTGCGCCGCGACTTCCTGCAGCTTGTTTACCGTGGGGTCTTCGCCGTAAACGTCGTCGCCGACCTCGGCGTTGTACATTGCCTTGCGCATCCCTTCCGTGGGCTTTGTAATTGTGTCGCTTCTCAAATCGTAGGTTTTCATCTCGACTATTCAACTCCTTTCGTTACGCTGTCCAAAAGTCTAAAGAATTCCGGGAAGGTTACGTTCACCGCCTCGGCTCCTTCTATCTGTGTCTCTCCCGCCGCGCCCAGCGCGGCTATCGCGAGCGCCATCACCACCCGGTGATCGCCCCTGCCGTTCACCCGTGTTCCTGCAAGCCGCGGTTTTCCGTCTTTCCGCCGGCCGTGGATGACCAGCCCGTCGGGGAGCTCCTCTATGTCGGCCCCCATCCTGGAAAGCTCCTCACGCATCACCGTGATTCTGTCCGTCTCTTTCAGTCTCGCCTGCGGAACGTTGAGAAGCCGGGTGGTGCCTTCGGCGAAGCAGGCGGTCACCGCCAGAGCCGGGAGGGCGTCAGGGGTGGCGTTCAGGTCCAGGTCGCAGCCGGCGAGGTTTCCCCCGTGGACTGTCACTCCGCCGTCCTCTCTTTCAATACGGCAACCAAGCGCCTCGAGCATGCCGACGACGGCCTTGTCGCCCTGGGGATCGTTAAAATCGAGGCCCTCCACGGTGAGCGATGTCCCGCAGACGGCCGCGGCGCAGAGGAAGAAGGTCGCCGACGAAAAATCTCCCGGAATGCTCCGTGAAAATGGGACGTATTTCTGCCCCCCACGGACGAAAATCCGTTTGAAGTTATCGTTTTCATACTTTATATGCTGATTATCCAGCCAGCTCAAGGTCATCTCGACGTAGGGTTTCTCATTGAGAAGTGTTATTTCTATCTCGGTGTCTCCCGAGGCGAGCGGCGCCGCCAAAAGGAGACCTGAGAGATACTGGCTGGTCGGGCAGGAAATTATCGTTTTTCCGCCGGCAAGCGTTCCACCGACGAGAAACGGCGCGCGGCCGTCGCTTTTTGTTGAAAGGACGCGGGCGCCTAAGTCTTTGAGGCTCTGAAGCAGCGGCCCGGCGGGCCTGGACCTGATCTGTCCGTCGCCGGTGAATATCACCCAATGCTCCTGGAGCGCCGCGATACCCGCAAGCAAATAGAGGGTGGTGCCGGAATTGCGGACGTCGATGACGTTTTCCGGCGTCATCGGCTTGCCCGCCGTCCCGGTCACGGTCCATTTCCCCGGGTGTTCCGTGATCTCCGCGCCGAAGGCTCTACATGCGTCCACGCACGCCTGTGTATCCGACGAGTCGAGAGGATCGAGGATCGTGCTTTCTCCGCCTGCGAGGGTAGCTATGACGAGCGCCCTGATGGTGTGGGATTTTGAACCGGGAATGCGGACCGATCCGGTGGCCCGGGCGGGACGGATAGTCATGTCCATTGGGGTATACTATAGGGAAGAGGCGGCGCGAATCAATAATAGCCCCGCCGGACACAACGTCGTACCCGCACCGGACGATTTCTCCTGCGCTTTATATGGAAAAAAATGACCATTTATTGTATACTTATCGAATAATGTCCGGCACACGCCGGCAGACGGTACGCAAAAATCCCCCATCGGTCTAACGGTGAATCATATACAGGGTTTGGCCGTTCTGATGTGGCGAGGAGAAAATACATGAAATACGCAAGTTTGTTTCGCGGATTGTTCTTTTTGGGGACTATTGTTCTTGTTTTGGCTTTGACGGCCTGCCCGAACCCTGTCAACACCGATTTTGCTTTTGAAGAAGGCGACGGGGATTTTGA
>JAFGHN010000069.1 GCA_016930115.1 Spirochaetales bacterium
TCCGGACTCGTGTTTGCCAAAGGTGAACCGGAATCCGCAAGAGAAGGCGAATCTATTTTCCAGGATGTAACGATCCCTGAGGCGCCGGAAGACCAGGGTATCGGAACCCTTGTGGGAATGCAGAACTCTTTCCGTTCGGTTGCGCAGAAAGTGCTGCCCACCGTTGTGGAGGTGGACACGGTTGATATCGTAACGCAGAGTTTTTCGAACCAATCACCCTTTGGCTTTTTTTTCAGAGGCCCTGATTCTAATGAAAACACCGTTCCCAGAGAATTCAGGAGAAGCGGCCTCGGTTCGGGAGTCATCATCTACCGTTCAAACGGAAATGTGTACGTACTCACCAACCACCACGTGGCCGGTGAAGCGGAGGAAATAACGGTTACTCTCGCTGATGAACGCAAGTTTGAGGCTGAGCTTGTGGGCTCAGACCCAAACCGTGATCTGGCGCTCCTGGTTTTCGAAACCAAGGAAGAAATCCCGGTTATAGAGATCGGAGACTCGGACACCCTGATGGTAGGCGACTGGGTCCTGGCCATCGGAAATCCCTACGGGTTCGCGTCGACCGTGACGGCGGGAATCGTGAGCGCGCTCGGCAGGGAAACCACCAGCGCCGGAGGTTCGGTCACCTATACCGATTACATTCAGACCGACGCGGCGATCAACCAGGGCAACTCGGGCGGTGCGCTGGTCAATATTTACGGCCAGCTGGTGGGCATCAACACCTGGATAGCCAGCTCCTCCGGCGGAAACGTCGGCCTTGGATTCGCAATTCCGATCAACAACGCAAAGAAGGTCGTGGATGATCTGCTCAACGAAGGCAAGGTGGAGTATGGCTGGCTCGGAATTACCGTAGGTGACGCTTCAGAAACCATCCGGGAAGACATGGGTCTTGGAAGTGCAACCGGTGGTTTTGTGGTCGGTGTCATAAAAGACTCGCCGGCCGACAAAGCCGGTATCCTCCCAGGCGATTACATCACCAGCATCGGCGGCGCTGCCATCAAAGGCCGAGATGAACTTGTGGTGAGCGTCGGCAACATCGAGCCGGGAACCACCGTGGATTTCAAGGTGATCCGCAACGGCGCGTCGTTTGACACCCCGGTGACCATTGCCGTGAAGGATGAAGCACGGCTTGCCGAAAGCGGCTCCAAAATGTGGCCGGGCTTTTTTCCGGTTTCCTTAACGGACGAATTGCGGGAGCGGTTCAGCGCTACAAAAGAAGCGGGCAACATTGTGGTTGGAAATGTCGATGAAGGAAGCCAGGCGGCCGACGCGGGTTTACGAGCCGGAGACATCATATCGAGCATCAACGGTAAACCGGTAGACGATCTCTCACAGCTCTACCGCATCATCAATGAAGCTGGCACAAAGAACTACGAGTTCACCCTTTTCCGCCGGGGAGAAGAGCTCAAGATACAAATACGGCGATAATCATAGAGAAACAACAAGCCGCCGGGCAACCCCACCAGCCCGGCATTTCCTTGGCGAGGGGCCGTGAAAACGGCCCTCGCCTTTTTTTACGTGGATAAAAAAAAACGAAGCGGAGCCGGTCGTCGTAATCAAAAAGATGTTCAGCACTGCAAGTACCGAAGACCGGGTCCACTTCGCATG
Organism: Spirochaetales bacterium; assembly: GCA_016930115.1. Classification (GTDB taxonomy): domain Bacteria; phylum Spirochaetota; class Spirochaetia; order ARS1246; family ARS1246; genus JAFGHN01. The sequence goes on from JAFGHN010000069.1 coordinate 1,609, forward strand.
TTTGTGTGGAGCACAATATAACTTATCGTGAAAAAAATATCAATATAAAACAGAAAAAAAAGCCACTTTTTTGCAGATGGAAGGATAAACGCTGACCGGAGAACGAATTGTTCACCGGCGCATTTCAATGATATAATTGGTCAAACTTGGACAAGTGGAGGGGTCTGTTATCAACGAACCCACGCTTCGCAGAATACCGCTTTATCATCAGATTCTCACCGATCTGGAGCTGAGAAAGGAAGAATACGTCTCTTCAAAATACCTGGCCACGTTCATGCGTGTGGACGATGCGCAGGTGAGGAAAGACGTATCGATTATCGGTTACCGGGGGAAACCCAAATCCGGCTATTCGATATCGGGGCTCAGGAAAGCCATCGGCGAATACCTGGGTATCAACTACAAAAACACCGCCATACTTATCGGCGCCGGAAAACTCGGCTCCGCCCTTGCCGAATATCCGGGTTTTGAAGAATACGGCCTCAAGTTGGTCGCGATTTTCGACAGCAGTCCTGAACGCGTCGGGAAGGTGATAGGCAATTTCACGATCCTGTCGGTTGATTCGCTCCCGCAGGTCGTCACGAGTTACAAAATCGGTATCGCGATAATAACAGTCCCAAAGGATGCCGCTCAAACCGTCTGCGATAGAATCGTTGAGCTGGGGATCAAAGCGATATGGAATTTCGCCCCGGTTCGGCTCGACATACCGGAAGACGTCACCATCCGCAGTGAGAACCTCGCCGTGGGGGTTGCCATGCTCTCACACTATCTGAAAATGAAGAAACAGGAACTGGAATAGTCTCTGATACTCTTGCGAACTGAGCAGAAACCGGCGAATCAGCGCACATTGGAGGACGACATGACCGAGATTTCCCGGCCGTGGGAGCTTGAGGTAGACCAGGTCATCACCGCATATTCCACGGACGCCGAAAACGGCCTCGCAAACGGCGAAGTCGACGCAAGGACCAGGCAGTACGGCCAGAACGCATTGACGGCCATGCGGCGGACAACTGCGCTCGATGTGCTCGTGCGGCAATTCAAGAGCCTTATCGTACTTCTTCTCGCGGCCGCGGCGGCGGTTGCGTTCTCCTTTGGGGAAGTTATCGACGGTTCCGCGATCATCGCGGTCATCCTCCTCAACACCGCCATCGGGTTTTTTACCGAGATCAGGGCCGTCCGGTCGATGGAGGCGCTTTCGGCACTGACAAAGGCATCCGTGAGGGTACGGCGTGAAGGCGTTTTGAGCGAAGTAGACGCCGAGTCGCTTGTTCCGGGCGATATCGCCGTCGTCGAGGCCGGCGACATAGTATCCGCTGACATGAGGATTGTTACCGCATCACGGCTACGGGTGGACGAATCCGCTTTGACCGGAGAGTCGGTCCCGGTGGACAAGCAGACCGCACCGGTGCCGGGAGACGCCGTACTGGCGGAGCGGGCGAACATGCTCTTCAAAGGGACAAAGATTATCAGGGGCTCCGGGGACGCGGTGGTTACGGCGACGGGTATGCAGACCGAGCTCGGCACCATCTCTTCCCTCGTTACGGAGACCAAAGACGAGAAAACGCCCCTGGAGAAACAACTCGCTAAACTGGGAAACAGGCTTATCTGGATCACCCTGGGGATCGCTGTTGTTGTCGTCGTCGCGGGGGTTCTCTCGGGCAAAGAGCTCCGGCTCATGATCGAAACCTCAATCGCCCTCGCCGTCGCGGCGATTCCTGAGGGTCTGCCGATTGTCGCTACCATCGCGCTTGCAAGGGGCATGTGGCGAATGGCGAGAAAAAACGCCCTGATAAACCGGCTTTCCGCGGTGGAGACCCTCGGCGCGACAAGCGTGATCTGCACCGACAAGACGGGAACGCTGACGGAAAACAGCATGACCATACAGAAGGTCATCACGCAGCAAGGCGAATACGAGTTCGGCGGGAGTGCCGGTGAATCCACCGGCGAGCCCGATGACTCCGTGAAGGCCGCACTCACCGTTGGGGTGCTCTGCAACAATGCCTCCCTCACCACCGGCGACCCGATGGAGATGCAGCTATTGAGCGCCGGGGAAAAAGCCGGCATCAAACGCGGGAACCTGCTCGAGCGTCTTCCCGAATGCGGCGAGGAAGCCTTCGACTCCGAGACCAAGATGATGGCAACCATGCACCGCGGGGACGGCGGCTGTTTTTTCGCGGTGAAGGGAGCTCCGGAGGCGGTGCTTGGGTGCTGCAAGAACGTGCGAGACGACGGCGCCGACTCACCGTTGACCGAATCCGCCCGCGACAGCTGGCTCGAGAAAAACGCCGGGCTCGCGTCGGAAGGGTTGCGGGTACTCGCTCTGGCGGAAAAACACGGCGATGAGAATGACAAGCCCTACGAAAACCTGGTATTCCTCGGCTTCGTGACGTATCTGGACCCGCCAAGGAGTGACGTCCGCCCCTCGATACTCAAGTGCCGCGCAGCCGGGATCCGCGTGGTCATGGTCACCGGTGACCAGGCCGAGACAGCGCGATCCATCGCCGCGCAGGTGGGTCTGGAGGAACCTGGGCGGCTGAAATCGGTCCGCGGCGCAGACTGGGTTGATCCCAAATCGCTCGATGAGAAGCAGAAGAAGGAAGTGCTTGATTCAGTGGTCTTCAGCCGTTTCAGTCCCCGGCAGAAGATGGATCTCATCGATCTTCATCAGCAATCCGGTTCGATAGTCGCGATGACGGGAGACGGCGTGAACGATGCACCGGCGCTCAAGAAAGCCGACATCGGTATAGCGATGGGACACAGAGGAACGCAGGTCGCCAAAGAAGCCGCCGACATGGTTCTCAAGGATGATGCGTTCTCTACGATCGTGGCGGCCGTGGAGCAGGGGCGGGTGATTTTTGAGAATATCAGGGCCTTCATCGTCTTTCTCCTGAGCTGCAATATCGCTGAAATACTCATCATATTCCTTGCGTCGTTTATATCGATGCCGCTCCCGATCCTTCCTCTTCAAATTCTTTTCCTCAACCTGGTGACCGACATTTTTCCGGCGCTCGCCCTTGGTGTGGGAGAAGGTGATGACTCGGTGATGCGCCGGAAGCCGCGGGACCCGCATCAGAGCATCGTGTCGTTCAAGCAATGGCAGTCGGTCTTTATCTTCAGCGCACTGATTTCACTGACGGTGCTCGGGTCACTCATCATCGCGCAGAGAGTGCTTGGCCTGGAAACACGCGCGGCCGTCACCGTTTCGTTTCTCACCCTCGCGTTTGCACAGCTCTGGCACGTTTTCAATATGCGGGTGCACGGATCCAGGCTTCTGAAAAACAGCGTCACCACAAACAGGTATGTCTGGTACGCCCTTGCGCTGTGCACGCTCCTGCTCGCGGGCGCCGTCTATCTGCCGGGGATATCAGCGGTGCTTCGCGTCGTCCCGCCGGACGCAAAAGGCTGGCTGGTGATTTCTCTCATGAGCCTCCTGCCGGCGGTCATCGGACAGGTTCTCATCAAGCTCGGTATTACGTCCCGGCCCACCCATCGGTAATGACAGCGCTTGAGCCTGCGGTGCAGAAATCGACCGCAGTTTTCCGTTACGTTGCGCATGCGTACGGAATGTCAATATAATGGGCAATTACCGATGAATATACCGGATTTCGTAAA
>JAFGHN010000070.1 GCA_016930115.1 Spirochaetales bacterium
CGGGTGGTTTTCAGGAAAGCCGCTCTTGCCGTTCAATGTGGTGAACACCGGAATCGCCGTCAGTTCGGAGAACTCGACAAGCTCATCGGTAGCGCCGGCGAAGAGGATTCCCTGTCCAGCCCGGATTATCGGGTTCTTCGCTGCCAACAGAGCTTTTACTGCATCCCGCACATCCGCCGGATCACCTGCAGACCGGAGTCTCTTGACCGGCTTGTAGTTGAAAGACGCGTCGTTGAACTCCTCGTTGTACAGATCGACCGGAATTTCCACGACTACCGGACCGGGCCGGCCTGACCGCAGATACGTAAAAGCGCGGCGCATTTTTTCGGTAACCTGCTCGGGGAAGTACATCGTATCGACCCATTTGGTAATTCCATCCAGGTTTTTTGCAGCGCTGAAACTCGGTTGCATAGTGACGCGCCGTTTTGGAGGGGCCATCGGCAGAAACAGAAGCGGCGTGGAATCGTCCCACGCTTGCGCGATGCCCGAATAGGCGTTCTCCACTCCCTGGTTATGTTGAGACACGCTGACGCCTAGTTTATTTCCACCGGTTACGCGGGCGACTGCATCTATCATATTTATAGCGACGCGCTCGGTCCGGGTTTTAATGAACCGGATGTCCTCCTTCGCGGCCGATTCTACCAGATGGTTCAACGGGAAACCAACTATATATTCGAACCCCTCCATTTTTAGGATTTTTGCTACAGCTTCACCTACTTTCATCTCGCTATATCCTCCTGTTGAGACGACTAATAAAAAGGAAATTGAATCCTTATTTCAGAATTGCAACCAATGTGCCGTTAATTCGGCGTCTTGTAAACCCCATTTATGCTGAATCTTCTGTAGTGATCCGAATCCTGTTGAAGTTGCAGTGCAGCGGTTTGCCAGTAGCAAAAACAGGCGTCTAATTGGTGTTTTGCTGCACCTCAGGTACTGGTTTGAGGGCATTCAACAGGATTCGGATCAGTAAGCAAATCTTCCGGCTTGCGACCGGGACGTCGTTTCTGTACTATTCCGTTTGACATGAGTGATACGTGAAAAGCCGGCGCCGGAGTGGTTCGCCACTGTAAACTTCCGGCGGCTGCAGGCATCAGAAAATGGAGCGGACAATGAAGGCGGCCGTGTACAAAGAGAAAGGGGTACTTGCTGTAGAAGAGATGCCCTCGCCGTCACCACATGAGGGCGAACTGCTTGTTCGTGTCACCTACTGCGGGATTTGCGGCACCGATCTGCACAACTATTCCTGCGGGATACCCGCACCGGGGTCCGTGTTGGGGCACGAATGGTGCGGTGTTGTTGCGGAGCTTGGAGACGGTGTCCGCGGTTTCCATGTGGGCGACCGGGTGATGTACCACCCGTATGGCGGGCCGGGCGCCGTTGCCGCCGGCGAGGCATCGTCGCGGAATCTCCGGTTGAACCCCCGGGCGATATACTCCGCCCCCGCAAGAAGGGGGGCCTACGCGGATTACATAACCACGGCTGCCTCGCGTGTGGCCCGGATACCCGACGGTGTGTCGGACAAAGCCGCCGCCTGCCTCGAGCCCCTCGTCGCAGCCATACACGCGGTTCGTTTGGGCAACCTGAAAGTCTCCGACACCGTCGCCTTTATCGGCGCCGGACCCATCGCGCTTTTTATGATTCAGCGGGTCAAACAGGCCGGCGCCAGGGCAGTCTATGTTTCCGAGATCAGCCCCGCGCGCGCGGCAAAAGCGACGGAGCTTGGGGCCGACAGGGTGTTCAACCCGCTGAAACAAGATATCGTCGAAGAAATCGTCGGGCTCACCGGCGGTCGGGGACCCGATATCGTTTACGAATGCGCCGCCGCAAAGGGCACCCTCGATCAGGCATGCAGGCTCGTTGCGGTGGATGGACGTGTCACCTGCCTTGCGGTATATCAGGAGACCATCACTCTCGACCCGCTCGACTGGTACATGATGCAGCCCGAGATAAAGTTCACCACAAACCGTGCGTCAACGCCGTTTGATTGGGAGATTGCCGCGGAAGCTCTCTCCAAGCGGACCATCGATGTTGAGACTGTTATTACGAATATTATCGCCCTTGATGAGATGCAGGATACCTTTCAGGCGCTTCTCAATCCGGCGACGAACACGATGCTGCGGGTGCTGGTAAAACCGTAGAGCACATCGAAGGACCGAAATGCCCTTCGATGTCGGCTGCTGGACGCTGAGCGATGATGGATTTTCTTCTGTGGCGACAGCAAACAAGCAGCTATGGAAGGCGCCCTTTGAGCGATCTGCCGGCGGTCGGAGTCGAACCGACACGAGAGTCACCCCTCACCAGATTTTGAGTCTGGCACGTCTACCAGTTTCATCACGCCGGCCAATGAAACGACAGCTTAACGTAAGAAAATGATCGATGTCAATCTGCGGCGGGGCCTGCCGCAGGGCGCCTTCATCTTCCCACGACCACTCGACGTTGCGCCAACGAGTTGGCTTTATCATGAGAAAAATGATAATATTTGCCCTGTAGTTGTAATTTATCGCAGGTTGTTTATATAGTAGCCAGTGCCGATTCTTGGCGCAAAGGATAATCACTTGTCTGAAGCGAAACTCCCACCCGGCCTGAAGGTACCTACCGAGGAAGAGTATCTCTACTGCATCAGATGCGGACTCTGCCTCTCGGTATGCCCTCTCTACCGGGAAGAGCTCACCGAAACCGCGGGCCCCCGGGGTCATGTGGCGCTGGCACGCAAACTGTTGGAGGGCGATCTCGAGGCTACGCCGAATCTTTTCGAACAGATGTACCGCTGTTTCGGCTGCCAGGCGTGCGACGAGATTTGCCCGGTCGGGATCAAGCCTTCAGGGTTGGCGCTCCAGATGCGGCATCTCCAGGAGCAGATCCGTCCCGCGCGGTGGAAAAAGCTCTTATTTGGCCGCATTCTTCCTTACCCGCAGCGGCTTGAAAGACTGACCTGGCCCCTCAGGCTCTACCAGGGGCTTGGAATCCGCCGGCTCTTCTACGCGCTGGGCCTACGATGGTTGATGCCGCCTTATCTTCGGGACCTGGAGTCGATGCTGCCGCATCTTCCCCAACGCCCGTTAAGGCGAACGCTGCCTGAGAGGACCGGTGCCGTGGGCGAGGAGCGCTACAGGATCGGCTTTTTCTTGGGTTGCGCCCAGAGCCTGTTGTTTGGCAATGAGAGCAGTGCTACCGTTCGCGTCCTTTCCCTGAACGGGTGTACCGTCATCACCCCCAAAGCTGTGAAATGCTGCGGGATGCCTGCCATAGGCTACGGCCGCCGCGACGAGGTTGTGGAGGCCGCGAAACACAATATCCGGCTCTTTGAGCAACTGCAGGTTCAAACCATCGTGACCGATTGCGCGACCTGCGGATCGACGTTGAAGGAGTACGGAGACATCCTCTCGAGCGATCCTGAATGGGCAGAACGCGCCAGGGCCTTCAGTGCAGACGTGAGAGACGTCAGTGAATTCCTCTCGGAAATACCTCTGGAAAAACCAACGGGGCGGCTGGAGCTCAGGGTCACGTACCACGATCCCTGTCACTTGCGGCGCGCGCAGGGTGTTTGGGAGGCGCCGAGGAAGCTGCTCAGCATGATCGACGGGCTTGATTTTGTCGAGCTCCCGGAAGCAAACTGGTGCTGCGGTTCGGCAGGAAGCCAGCTCATTACCCATCACGATACCTCTCTTCAGGTCCTGGAACGAAAGATGAATAACGTCGGGAAAACCGGAGCACAGGTCGTGGCCAGCGGCTGTCCGGGCTGCCAGATGCATCTGCAGGTGGGAGTGCGCCGCCGCCGGCTTAAAATGCAGGTGACTCATCCGATTGAACTGTTGGCGAAAGCGTACGACGCGAAAGGCCAAAGGCCGCGGCGTAGATCTCGATCATAACGGAGACGAACATGCTCGACCGGTCCATCATGCGGAAGCTCAAGAAAATCACTGGAGAAAAAGGCGTGCTTGAGACGCCGGAAGATCTTGCGGTATACGGTTATGACGCAACTTTTGCGGATTCGCCTCCTGATGCGGTCGTCTTGCCGACCGATACCGCTCAGGTGTCTCGCGTTATCATTCTCGCGGCCGACCTTGGGATCCCCGTTATCCCCCGCGGTATGGGATCCGGGCTAGCCGCCGCATCGGTACCATTTGAGGGAGGCATCCTCCTTACGCTTTCACGTATGAACAGGATCCTCGAAATCGACCTGCAGAACAGAACGGTGTTTACCGAAGCCGGGGTGATTACCGCGATCCTGCAGGCCGAAGTCGAAAAGCTAGGTCTTTTCTATCCCCCTGATCCGTCGAGTATCAAGCACTCGAGTATCGGCGGAAATATTGCCTGTAATGCCGGCGGCCCGAGGTGTCTGAAGTACGGTGTGACCGGAGACTACGTGAAGGGCCTCACCGTTGTGTTGCCCGACGGAGAGATCATCAAAACCGGGGGAAAGCCGATAAAGGATGTCACCGGTTATGATCTAACGAGTCTTCTCGTAGGCTCCGAAGGAACGCTGGGGGTTGTTACCGAGGCGCTGCTCCGGCTGGTCAGCAAGCCCAAATTCGCTCGGACCGCCCGGGTTGAGTTTCAGACAATCGCGGAAGCGGGCAAAGCCGTGAACGACATTCTTTCGGCGGGCCTGGTCCCGGCGACACTCGAGCTTATGGACGAGACAGCCATCAAATGTGTGGATGAGGCTATGCGGCTCAATCTGCCCCGGGATGTCGAGGCGATTCTCATTATCGAAACCGATGGTCCCGATGAAGCCACGGTGGTGCGAGAGATCGAACAGGTGGCACTGGTCTGTTCGCAAAACAACGCGCGCGAAGTCAGGGTCGCCGGGAACGAAGCCGAGAGAACCGCGCTCTGGAACGCCAGGCGGAGCTTGAGCCCGAGCCTTGCGCGGGTCGCACCCAACAAGCTGGGTGAAGATATCACCGTGCCGTTGAGCAAAATTCCTGAGACGATCCAGCGGATCAAATCGATCAGCCGGAAGTATGATCTTCCCATCGTCATCTTCGGCCACGCGGGAGACGGCAACCTTCATCCCAACGTGCTTTTTGACAAACGCAACAAGGAACAGTGGGAGCGGGTGAACTCCGCGGTCAGGGAGATTTTTGAGACCGCGCTGGATGTGGGAGGTACGCTCTCCGGCGAGCATGGGGTCGGGGCTCTTAAACGCGCCTATTTAGAAAAGGCGCTGGGGAGAAGATCGATGCTTCTCCAGCGCGAGATCAAGGCGGTCTTTGATCCAGCCGGAATCATGAATCCTGGTAAGATCTTTCCGGAAAATACCGGGACCTAGTACCGCGCGGCTTTGGACGCACGGCCACGGGCTTCTTGACAACGTGCCGATGCGACAGCATGCTTTCCGCGTATGCGTATATTGAACCTGGTGTTCGCGGCGTCGTTCTTGATCATTCCATGGTTCGCCGACGGCGAAGAGCTGCACGCCGGTCCGCTGGATGTCTCGCTTTCCGTGGCGGGCGTTATCCCGGGAGTAATTTTTGCCTCCTTTGAGAAAGATTTCCCGCCGGAACTCACGGCGGCGTTTTCCAACACGGTGTCACCGGGGTTCAAACTGGTGGCTGATTACTATCCTCCGGCGATTCCGTGGCTCGCTCCCAGCATCGCCTCTCACTACGTCCCGTTGTTTCTGCCCGAAGATATCGATTTAGGGTACTGGGATGGCAGGGACCACATTATTCCTAAGAACGATATCCACTTTGTTGAGATTGAAGGTGGAATTAAATACCGGTCTTTCCTGGGTAAAAGCTGGACCGCCGAGCCAGGGCTCTACTTCGGATACTGCCATACCTTTTCATCCAGCCCCGATGCGGTAAACAACGGATTCATCATCGACGTCAATACGGAAATACAGCGGCATTATCGGAATTTTCACGTTCTCTTCACCCTGGGGTTCATGACCCAGCGTTACGGAGGTGTGAAAGACATTGCGTACATCAGATCGTTACCCGTGATATATCTCTCTGCCGGTGTCGGCCTCTGATTCCGGTTTTCTTGTCCCGTATCTTTACTTTCCAAATCTCTTGTGTTAGAAGAATATTAATTTCCTCATTCTGAACTGGTAGTTGTTCCACCGGCCGATTCAACGGCATATCGCCTCGTCCGCCGGCCTCCGGCGTGTCGAAAGGATGCGCATGGTTTTCATCACCATTTTCAACATCATGGGAAGTCTCGGATTGTTTCTGTTCGGCATGAAGATCATGAGCGACGGCATCCAGAAAGCCGCGGGCAGGAGACTTCAGGCCATTCTCAAGTTCATGACGGGAAATCGGTTTCTCGCCGTGCTTACCGGCTTTCTGGTTACCGGGCTTATACAATCCTCATCGGCAACGACGGTGATGGTGGTCGGCTTTGTCAACGCGGGACTGCTAACGCTCAAACAGGCAATCGGTGTGATCATGGGCGCCAATATCGGCACCACCGTCACAGGGTGGATTGTGGCGATAGTTGGATTCAAGGTAAAAATAGCCGTTATAGCGCTGCCGGCGCTGGCGATAGGGCTGCCGTTGCGGTTGAACACAAGACTCGGGAAACAGGATTGGGGAGAGGCATGCACCGGCTTGGGGCTGCTGTTCCTGGGCCTGGAATTCCTCAAGTCCTCCATTCCATCTATTCAGGACAACCCGGAGATCCTGCATTTCCTCGCCAATTTCACCGATTTGGGGGCGTTTTCATTCCTCATATTTGTTGCCGTCGGAACGATTGTCACGATAATCGTGCAATCCTCCAGCGCCGCTATGGCGATCACCCTGACGATGGCATATTCGGGATGGATCGACTTTCCCACGGCGGCGGCTATCGTGCTTGGAGAAAATATCGGTACAACCGCCACGGCTTTCATCGCTTCCATCGGTACCAACGTAAGCGCACGGCGGGCATCCCGGGCTCACACCTTGTTCAACGTCTTTGGCGTTTTGTGGATGGCCTTTCTTATCAAACCGTTTCTGGCTCTTGTTGATCTCATCGTGCCCGGTTCCGCCGGTACAGGCGGGGGAATCACCGCTCATCTCGCTATGTTTCACACGCTCTTCAATCTAGTGAATACAAGCCTCTGCATCGGATTTGTCGGGAGAATCGAGGCGCTGGTAAAGAAGCTGGTAAAAGTTCACAAAGGTGAGGAAGAGCTTCTTTACCAGCTCAAATACATATCGGCGAAAGGGCAGGACACTGCCGAGCTCAATATCGCCAACGCCAAGTTGGAGCTTTCGAGAATGGCGGGGCTTGTAGGCCGGATGTTCGACCGGTTTCTCCTGGTTTTCAAGAATCCTGATAAGAAGATGGGCAACGAGGTGGAGTCGGTGAAGAGGATGGAAGATTACACGGACAGGATGCAGGAGGATATTTCAGCCTTTCTCGCACGCTGCGCACAGCAGAGTCTGAACCAAGCCAGTGCGAATAACGTCAACGCGATGATCAGGATCGCTCACGAGCTTGAGACCATCGGCGATTCCTGCTTCAATCTCATGATCCTCGCCCAACGGAGATACGAAGGCGCCATAGTGCTGCCCGAGACGGCTCTCATCGATCTGCAGCCCTATACAAAAGTTGTTTCCGATTTTATCGATTTTATCACCGAGCGTCTGAACCGGCATCTGTCGCAAGACGACCTGGAGGCAGCCTTCAGGCTCGAACGCACGGTTAACGATTATAGAAACCGGCTGAAAGACGAAGCTCAGGAACGCCTTAGCAAGGGTTCTGAGGTGAAATCCGAACTTCTATACATCGAGATTGTACGGCAGATCGAGCAGATAGGCGATCAGGCCTTGAATGTCGCCCAGGCATTGCGGCAGATCAGATAATCTATTCAGGACCTATTGTCGTGCCGATGTAATCGGAGCCCGCAAGGATATGGCTGAGATTCTTGAGATCCGTCCCCATGGCGGAAATGACGACGAGCTTCATCTGCGAAGCCTTCTTGACCGCTACCGGATCGAAAGGGGTGTTCTTTCCAGGGACCCACTCGGTCCCCGTAATATTGCTGAACTCTCTCCAGCTTATCTTGTCCAACGGCCGCGCGTTTTTGTCTGTTTTCGGATCGGCGGTATACACCCTGGCGATATTCGTCAGATTTATCAGCGTCCCGGCGTTGAATTTCTGGGCAAGCAGCACCGCGTCATAATCGGTGGAAAACCCCGGCTTCCACCCTGATGCAACGAGAATCCGGCCGGAGAAAGCCGGGACATCCGTCGGGTTGGTGACGATCTCGTCGGGACAGTAACTTCCAAAGATCCCCTTTACCAGCCGAGCGTTGAGCCGGGTGGCGGCTATGCCTATCCAGTCGGCTTCATCGTTCTCCGGATCGCCGGCTATCTTTCGATACGCCTCCTGATATCTGCGCGCGGGAGCCCCGCCGCCGGTCACCAGGACAAGTCTCCTCGATGATTCCTCTTCCAGGTATGACGAAACAAGCCGTTGAAAGCTTTTCAGGAAATCGACTGCAACACCGTCCGGTGCGACAAGCGAGCCGCCTAAACTGAGTACCTTCGTATCGTGCATGCATACGACTATACCTGCGGGAAGCCGGGCCGACAACAGGCAGGCGGGCAGGCAGGCAGGTTGTCGCCGGTGTATCACTACGCGCAGCCGGCTGCGGGCCGCCGCTCGGACAGGCGGGTGGCCTCCGGTTTCACAAAATCAATCTTCCCGGCGGCAGATGAGCCCGATCCACTCACTTTCCGGTTCCAGCGGCTTACCGGTCAGATCACCGTAGGTTCCCTCGATCCTGAAATGCTGCCGCCGCAGCACCTCGGTGATCGTTTCCAGGGAGTAATAGTGGTGCCAGATATGGTACTTTCGCGGTTTCCGCCACGGCGGGAGAACGATGTACTGGTTGAGGCAGGTGTCATCCTCGGGATACTCGTGGCTCTGCTCGAGCACGAGGTGGGGAAAGGGGTACCAGAAACCGTTTTTCAGCTGGAAGTACCAGTCTGTTTTCAAGTGGTGAGATTCTTCGTAGCGTTTGGTAAAAACGTCAAAGATGAAGTAGCCGCCGGGTTTGAGAATCCTCCGCAGTTTCCAGAGCAGCAGATCACGATCATGATCCGACAAGGTACAGAAATCACCGTAAATGAGCGTCGCTGCGTCAAAGCCTGTAGGCAGGTCCGTCAGTACATAGTCTTCGCACCGGTAGCTGATAGGCAGCCCCCTTCTTGCCGCCTCCTTTTTCGCGTAGGCGATGGAGTATTTTGAAAAGTCGACTCCGGTGACGTCGAAACCGTGGCCGTAGAATTCGGTGCAGTAAAGCCCGGGACCGCTGCCGAGGTCGATCAGGCGTCTTCCGGCGCCCCCTCCAACCTGCGCCGCAATCCATGCGGCGGATTTTTCGATGATTTCAGGCCTGCGGCTCGCATCATCGGTGGTCGGATCGAGATGCGCGTTTATGATGTGTTTTGACACGTACCTCTCGGTCCAAAATGTGCGTTTGGATTTCTGGAACAACGCGGGAAGCTGTGCCGCGCCGTGAAGCTTCCTGATGTTTCTTCTACTCAATATCACCGTTCTTCTCCTTCCGGATGCATGCGACGACATAGATGATTGCGAGAAGGCCAATTGACAGAAGCGGGAGCCAGTCTCCGAGACGGGTGTACACCGACAGCTTCCTGGTTCCGGTCCCGACGTCGGCGATGAGGAAACCTTCCTCGTAAAACGGGAGCCGGCCGGTTACTTTTCCGGTGGCATCGATTCCGCAAGTGACGCCGGAAGCGGACGCCCGGAGCATGGGCCGGGAGTTCTCGATGGCCCTGAACAGCCCGTTGGCAAAGTGCTGCTGGGCTTCCACTTCCGTCAGCGACCAGTAGTCGTTCGATATGTTGATGATAAGCCCGGCCCCCGCCCGTACGAACGCGCGGATGTCCGAGGGGAATCCGTCTTCAAAGCAGATGGGGGTTGAAAAACGAACAAGCGGATGCTCGAACACGACGCGATCGGTTCCCGGTTCCCACAGGTAGACATCCCGGCTGCCGAGCCACTCGTACAGTCTTGGCATGGTCTTTTTGAAGGGGAAATACTCGGTAAACGGCACCAGGTGCATTTTCCGGTAGGTTTCGACTCTCTCGCCCGCAGGATCGAAGAGAACCGCCGCGTTATACTCGTACCGTTGTGTCTCACCGGCATCGAGTTCGATGAGCTCATAATCGTCGTTTCCGGTGAGGAGCCAGACATTCAACTGTTTCTGATAGTCCAGGAACTCATCCACCAGCCTTGCGTAAGGATACCGTGCCGGGTCCATTTCACTCCATCGTCTGATATTCGGGACAAAGGCCGTTTCGGACCATACCACAAGATCGGGCTGGAATTTCATCGACTTGTCGGTCTCTCTCTTGAGCACTCCGAATGTTTCCGAGTAGTCGTGTTTTCGCGGATCCGCGTTTTGCTGCACCAGGGCGACTCTTACCGGCAGAGCGTCCCCGGCACGCCGCTTCTCCGCGGAAATGGTGATGCCGCCGAATGCAAGGACGCCCGAAAACAGCAAAACAAAAAGCGCCGGTAGTACGGCGAGTTTGCGTATGATCCCGCGCCGGTCTGCGGCGACGGTTATCATGTAGGCCAACACGCCGTTTGCGAGTACAACGACGAGCGTGATTCCCCATACGCCGGTGACCGACGCAATCTGGATGAGCGGGAGGAACCTGTACTGGCTCACTCCCAGAAAGCCCCAGGGGTAACCGATAAAGCCCAGCGATCTGAGATAATCGAAGACGGTCCACAGAAACGGAAAGACCAGCAGCGCCCGGAAACCCAGTCGCCTGAAGAAACCCACCACCACAGTCATGAACGCGGCGTAGAGAAAGAGATAGACGACGGTGATGAGCTGCAGCGAGACAAGGCTGAAGGTGCCAAGCCAGTGGTTTGTGAGCATGATTTGGATCACGCCAAAGATGGTTCCGTAGAAAAGCCCCCACCATTTCGGCGTATAAACTAGGACCAAAAGCAACGGTACCAGGCAGAAGTAAGCGAGAATGCCGATGCCTTCAAGCTTCAGGAACGATGGGATTGACGCCGTGTAGAGAATCGAAGAGACCAGTGTGACAGGCAACGCAAAGGCTTGTATCACCCCGGAGAGAGTCAAGCGCGCCATCGCGCGGACCG
>JAFGHN010000011.1 GCA_016930115.1 Spirochaetales bacterium
CGCATGCTGGTAGGTTGCACGCGAACCGTACTCATCGCAAAAGGAACAACCGCCGGAGCTTCTGTTCTCTCCGCGATTGGGACAGGAAAACCCCGCGTCTATCCCAACCCTGTAAGTCACCTCTCCGTAGAGCCTTTTCAAGTAACCCGAGTAGCTGTTGTACGGCAGCCGTCGGTTACGCTCAATTTCCATTTGTCCGGCCATTTTCCTCAGATTGACAGGTGCCGTACATACCAATAGGGTATATCTCCATGAGACCACGCCCGGGTAGTACTGCCGTATTCGTTCCGGTACTCGCCGCCATGCTGACAATGGTAGCAGGTTGCACGGTGTTTTCCAACAATTCGACGGCGATACTCATGACCGACAGACCCGAGCTCGCGGCTTACGCGGAGCTGTACAACGCGGAAACCGAGGGAAGAAAAATCGAAGTTGTGTACCGGGAAATTCCCTGGCTGGCGCTCGAGACCAAAGCGGGTTCGCCTGATCTGGTTGCCGGCGAAAGCTTGAGCAGCACGTACGCAGTCAACAACTTTGAGTCACTGGACAGATTGATCCGGAACGGGAAGCTCAACGCTGCACAGTTCTACAGCGGGCTGCTTGATATGGGGCGTGTCGCCGGGAAATCCTATCTGATACCGGTTTCCTTTTCGCTTCCGGCGATCATCTTCAAAACAGATTTCTCAGAGACTATGCCGGATGATTACATAATAACCTATGAAGATATGCGGCGTTTAAGCGGCGAGTTCAATATAATAGACGAACGTCCCACAAGGATGGGTTATTCGCCGCGGTGGCAGCCCGATTTCATGTACACCCTCTCCGGGCTCTTCGGCGCAAGCTACGCGGAATCGGG
Source organism: Spirochaetales bacterium (assembly GCA_016930115.1). Classification (GTDB taxonomy): domain Bacteria; phylum Spirochaetota; class Spirochaetia; order ARS1246; family ARS1246; genus JAFGHN01. The sequence goes on from JAFGHN010000011.1 coordinate 857, forward strand.
AAAAAGCGTACCTGTGTGGAACGAAGCCAAGGTCCGGGAGACCGTCAATTACGCGATTGATTGGATAGAAACAACCAACGGCGGGTGGGAGTCGGAGAACGCGTTTCAGGCGAAGTACATGTACGATCCCTTGTATAAACTCCTGGACACTCGCCGTATCCTGTTCAACTACCTGGGAATTGACAGGTATCTCTCGATTCCGGCGGAGGTCAGAGAAACTCTCGATTTTAGATGGCTGTCAGACGGCGAGAAGATAGTGGTGGATAAGGTGCTGTTTCTCGGCGTGCCAAAACGATCGAAACACAAGAAAACAGCCCGTGATTTCCTCTTGTGGCTTTTTGACTACCAAACGCAGGTGAAGTTGCTCGAATCGGCCCAATTTCGGCGAATGAGGTTCTTCGGGATCGCGGGTGGTTTCTCTTCCATCACTTCCGTAAACACCGACGCACTACCCCGTTTCTTTCCGTTTGTGCTTGGCCATATCCCGCACGGCGGCTATCTGGGGTTTCCGGACAGGTTGCCGGCAAGCTGGGAACTGATGAGGACCGAGGTGGTGGCGCCGTGGTTTGCTGCCGCCGCATCTGAAACAGGAACCGAAAGCGACCTGGCGAGTCAATTGTCGCAATGGCGACTGAGACAGCCGGAGCTGTACCGGTGATTTCGTTGACAGCCGAATTTTCAGTGACTATCTTTGTCGGTAGCAGAAAAAACCCCTGATCAGAGAGGCTGGAGGCGGTTGTGGCTACAGTTGAAATGAAAGGCGTCGGCAAAGTCTACGACGGCGGCGTTCGTGCGGTGGAGAACGTCAACATAACGGTGAACGACAGGGAGTTCGTAGTGCTGGTTGGTCCTTCCGGCTGCGGCAAGACAACCACTTTGAGAATGGTTGCCGGTCTTGAAGATATTACTGAAGGCGAGATTTATATCGACGGCAAGCTTGTAAACGGTGTCGCTCCAAAGGACCGTGATATCGCGATGGTCTTCCAGAACTACGCCCTCTATCCTCACATGACGGTGTACGACAATATGGCCTTTGGCTTGAAGATCCGGAAATATCCCAAGACCGAAATTCAGGCGCGTGTGCGTGAAGCCGCTCAAATTCTTGATATCGAAGAGCTTCTTAACAGAAAACCGAAAGCCCTCTCGGGAGGACAGAGGCAACGCGTGGCGGTGGGACGGGCCATCGTACGAAAACCGAAGGTTTTTCTTTTCGACGAGCCCCTGTCGAACCTTGACGCAAAGCTCCGGGTTCAGATGCGAACCGAGATCTCGGCCCTCCACAACAGGCTGCAGGCAACGATGATCTATGTCACCCATGATCAGGTGGAAGCCATGACTATGGCGGACAAGATCGTAGTCATGAAATCCGGAGTGATACAACAGATCGGTTCACCCCTTGAACTGTACAATCATCCGGTAAACCGTTTTGTCGCCGGCTTTATCGGCTCACCGCCGATGAACTTCATGAACGTCACCATCAAAGAGGCGAGCGGCAGGATCGTCGCCGACGAGGGAGTAAACCAAATCGAAATCAGGAACGGGAATAGAGAGAAATTGCGGCCGTACATCGGGAAGGAACTCATCTTCGGCATACGGCCTGAAGATCTTGTACTGCAGGAGAAGGGTTCTCCGGGCAAATCGATCAAGACCGCGGTGACGATCGTCGAACCGTTGGGCGCGGAGATCCATCTCTATCTGGACACCGGCAGGCACCCACTTATCGCAAGAGTCCCGCCGCGGTATGATTTCCGCGTTGGTGATGAAGCGTTCTTTCAGGCGGACCTGGAAAAGGTCATTTTTTTCGATCCCGACACGGAAAACGCCCTCATCGCCACGATGGGGTAACCCGCGGCCTTCAGCCCTTCAATCTCGCGGGATCGTCATCGAAAACGCCCTTGAGTTCCTCCACTTCGTCAGGCATCCGGCCGTAGACCCGTTTCCAGATCGCCGCACTCTCCATGCACAGGTAAGCCGTCACTCCGGTGACCGCCCGCAAGCGTTCGATAAGCTCACGGTACATCTGCGCGCGGACCCTTTGAATGTACCGGTGCTTCCCATCCGCCGAAGGCACGAATTCCTCGTAGAGATAGGGCCTGTCGGCGATCTTATCTTTCAGCGGCGGCGTATATCTGAAGGTACCGACGCTTATCCACGCTATAGCTTCCTTTCTAAAACCTGCGAGGGAATCGATAAGGGGAAAATAGAGCTCCCGCCAGTTTGCCTGCCTGAACACCGGATCAAAATGAAAAGAGGTGCGATACCCCGCTTCCACCACCCGCTTCGCCGCGGCGATGCGCGCCTGCACGGCAGACGCAATGCCCTCCTCGAGATCTGCTATTTCCGGGGGGTTGAGGGAAAACCCGATCACCGCGTTTCCCTTCGGTTCGATATCCAGAAGATGGTCGACAAAATCGGTCTTGCTCTTCATCTCGAAATGCACGTTATCAAGATCACTCAAACCGCGGATAAACGGCTCGGAGAGCTGGAAGAGAGGATCGTAGAGCAGCGAATCGCCCACTTCTCCGGTTCCAATTCTCAAAGTCTCCCCTTTTTTTTGAAGGGCAAGCTCACGGACCAACTGAACGGCGGGCTCCGGGTCAACGTAGACTGTAACCGGAGAGAAGTTGAGGTAACTTCTCATGATGCAGTAACTGCAGCCGAGGGCACAGCCCGCGTACAGGTCGATTGTATGGTAATTGCAGCACAGGTGACCGTGCGAGCCGGGACACCGCCCGACCTGGTGTCCCCTGTGGCGACGCAGATAGAGGGTGGTACCCTTCAGGTGCTCTTCCGGTATTTCCGATTCATCCGAAACGATGCGAAAATCGATGTTCTGAAGCTCCCGCCGGGCGATGCCGACCGCGTCAAAACCCTCGGCTCCCCGCTCAAGGTATACCTGCCTGATAATGCGATTATAGAAGGTCTTCCAGTTCGTCACAGCCTTCCTCAAGCCTTTCGATGGTCTCTCTTTTCCGCCGGAGCTCCGCTTTGGTGCTGAAAGAGAACGAAACGGTGTATCCGTCACCCTCGAAATACAGAGGCGCCTTCAGGCTCACCCCGGTTTGCGCGGTGTAGCGGTCTTTGAACGCCTCAAATCGTCCGGTCAGCCCGGAGAGCTCGGGGTTCCGGATCAGGAACAACGCTTTGACAGGATCGCCGGCTGCAAGCACGTCGCGCACGAGAGCCGTGATTTCGCCGGCGGCGAGCCCGTCTCGCCGCCGGATTTCAGCCAGGTTGACCAGCAACTCCCGCACCATGCTGAAGGAGAGCCCTGTGCGCGAGAACACCAGATCGCACGCAGCCTCAGGCAACGTACACACCTTTTCGGCGATTGACAGATCGAGCCTTCCTTCGTTTATCGCGGCTTTGAGATGTCCCGGAAGGCATGCGTAGCGTTTCATCATCGCGAAAAAACCGGCGTTCCCGCTAACCGCAAGTGAGATCGATTCCGCGTCCTCGCTCTCACCAAGCTCACCGAGAAGCGTGTAAATCGAATACCGTTCCTTCCAGGAGTACCGGCCGGTCCTATTCTCAAGCTTGAGAGCAACCAGCAGTCTGCCGTGTGGTTCGATCTGGACAACCGGGAGCTCGGAGATACCCTCCGCGCCCGCCGCCTTCAAAAAGCGGAATCCCCAAACCAGATCGTCGCCGCAAACCGCGAGAGGAGTGAAAAGCCTTGCCTTGAGCAACTGCGAATCGCAGGCCGGTCCGGTTTCGAAGACGTCGAACCGCCGGGAAAGGGCGGCTATATCGGGCAACGTCATGTAACGCATGCGCGCAAAGGTACCAGAAAAAACGGCCTGTTCCAAGGAGGAGCTGTCGGGCGGGCACGCGGGGCATTCCCCGTGAGGCGCGGAGCTTCAGGCGCGCCGTGTCACCGCGGCAGTTTCAACCGCGACCGATGGAGCAGGCGGTCTATCATCCCGACAAACCGCTCCCGCTCTCCTGATACGTTTTCCGAGAGCCGGGCGGCAATGACGGGTATGAGCCACACCCTGATATCGTCAGCCGATGCCGGTCTCAACTGGAGGTACGTTCTCAAATACGCGCGGTGAAACATGATGCGCATCGGATCGATCACGAGCCGTCTGGGGAAATTGAAAGGCCACGCAGCCAGGCGGTGCAGCAGCCATGTCCGGGCCACGTCGGCGAACGGATTGCCGCGCCCGGCGCCGTACCAGTCGATAACGACCGGCCCGTTTGCGTTGAGTATGATGTTATCGATGTAATAATCGCCGTGGCAGACGGTATCGGCCATGGGAAGGCGTTCCAGCAATTCCAGGACTTCTGTGGAGGTGCTCTCAGGCAGCACGGACGACGTCGCGATCCGTTGCGAAAGCTTGTCGCGAAATGAGGGGAGCCCCGGCACTTCACGCGAATGTATCTGTGCGTGCGTTTCCGCCAGGATATGGGCGTAGCGCGAGAGGCGCCACGGGTAGCGCAGCAGTAAATCGCCCAGCAGCTCTCCGGTGATCTTTTCCATCACGATCCCGAGCCTGCCGTCCACCTCTTCAATGCCTTCGAAGGCAGGAACCTTCAAGCCCGATTCCTGGACGGCTTTCGCCGAAGCCGCCTCGCGCTCAACCATCTCACGCGTACACCACTCTTGGAAAAGCTTCAACACGCGGCTGTTTTCCCTCAACGGTCATGCGGTACCTCGACTGTGAAAACATTCTATTCAGCTTGAATCGAACCCTCAACTTGTTTGCGCAATGTGTGATGCCTTGCCGGACAAGGAACCTGCGACGCTGGTTCATGCGCGGCGGCAGCACTTCATCCCAGGCAAAAAACTGCTACTATAAAGCCGTATCATGCGTGTTTGCATAGCGGTACCGCCAACTTCGGATTTCTATTTCTCTGAGCGGAGGATGTCTGCGCTGGGCGCACGTGTGGTCCAACGGCTTGTCGAATCAGCGGGACACGAAGCTGTTCTCATGGATTTCCCGCACGCAGTAAGAAAACCCGCGCCGGTCGCCCGTCCGGAAGCGTTGAGCTACTTAGACCCATTCATCATCGATGAAACCGGGCCGGTAAGTTTTTTTACCGGGTGCAAACGGCTTGGTCCCGAACCTTCGCAATGCGCGCGCATGATTGCTGAAATTCAGCCGGATCTTCTGCTCATCTCGTGTTTCGCCTATGCGTATGCGGAAGATACGGCTTCGCTTGCGCGCGCGGTGCACGCGGTGGCGCCGCGGCTCTCCATCGTCGCCGGCGGGCCTGGACCTACCGCCCTTCCGGAGAAATTTCTCCGCACCGGCCCTATTTCCTTTGTGCTCGCGGGAGAAGCCGAAACAAATCTACCTCAATTTCTCGCACAGTTCTCCAAGGGCGACCCGGATTACAGCGTGGTTCCGGGTTTTTTCACCCTTGAAGGCGGCAGGATGTTCTTAACGAAGCCGCGAAGAGATACCACGGAAGATGAGCTCAAATGGGTCGGGGCCATCAGTAAAGAAAAACGCGGCGATAGAGGCGGCAGGCGGCTCACCACCTCCTTGAGCCGCGGTTGCCCGCGTTCGTGCGCTTTCTGCTCGAATCACCTCTGTCACGGC
>JAFGHN010000334.1 GCA_016930115.1 Spirochaetales bacterium
CAGCTGTCGGAGAAGCTGCTCGAAATCGGCACGGCCTTCCATGAGCAGTTCTTCAGCGCGGTGGGACGGTATCTCGACGGAGTGAACATCCACGACGACCTGGGTACCCAGCAGGGCTTGTTTGTTTCTCACGACGACTATGTACAATTCATCAAGCCGTATACCGCCAAGATAATAAAAACCATCCGGAAGCACATTCGGCCTGAGGCAAAGATCATCCTGCACAGTTGCGGTTCGGTGTACGACGCGATCCCCGATTTGATCGAAATCGGCGTGGACGTGCTCAACCCGGTCCAGCCGCTGGCCAGGAATATGGAACCGTGGCGGCTGAAGCGGGAGTTCGGCAAAGACATAGCATTCCTCGGAGGAATGGATATACAGAAACTGCTGCCGGGAGGGACGGTCGAGCAGATACGCGAAGGCGTGAAGAAGTTGATCAGTGAGTATGCGAAGGGGGGTGGCTATATTTTTGCCACAGCTCATCACATCGAGCCTGACACCTCGCCTGAGAATATCATCGCCGCTTTCGATGCCGCCCACGAATACGGCGCCTATCCGATTGAAGAACCGGACGACGAGAGTTACGTGGATTACATCAGAGAGCTTGAAACGCACCAGGCGAAGAAAGCATAGACGACAACGCTGTCGCACACTTGTCTCAAAAAACCTGGCGGGATACCATAGCAACTCAACCACGCAAATCACGGGGCCGCGACGGGGTATGATCGACAGACCACGGAACGGCGATGCAGCACCAACCGGCAGCATGCGGTCATGATGATCGAAACGAGGAGAGTCTATGTCTTGTGAGAAAGCCCAGGTCAGCCAGGTGGATATGGTCACCAAATCGCATTCGCCACAGGTTTCCGCCGCCCGCATGCCCCGTACTGCAATCATACCGGTGGTGAATGACCCCAAGTACGGGTTGAACGCGGGGGCTGTCAGCGCGGGGGTCGTGAGCCTCAAGCCTCTCCACGTGCTTTTCGGTGTCAAAAGCCCGGATTCGAAGCTGACCTATCACAAAGCGGAAGAATTCGTTGTCGCAGTGCCAAAGAAGAGCCAGATAAACCACCTGTGGGTGACCGCCTGTTCGGTACCGGCCGGTATCAACGAGATAGAGCTTGCAGGGTGGAACGAGCTGCCCTCTCAGGTGATTTCCACCCCCGGAATCAGGGAGGTACCTCTAAACCTCGAGTGCAGAAAAGCCCATACGATTCAGCTTGACGAGCCGCAGCGCTGCATTGTCATCGGCGAGGTCGTCGGTGTGAGCATCGATACGGATCTTCTCTCCCGGTCAAGATCCGATGTTGTTTCACAGTACCCGATGCATGAGGCGACGGATAACCCGCACACCGGACTGTACGGTCCAAGTGTTTTGAGCGGTGAGATTGTACCGGCGCCTGATCCGCCGCGGACGGGACCAGGCAAGGGCGACGAAAACGGTAAGACCTTTGTCAGGGGCGCCGAGCTTTTCAGAAGCCAGAACGACGCCGTGGCAATGAATGCCGTATTTCCCATGCCTGCCTATATTCTGGTTACCCTTGACGAGAAGGGGCGTCCCAACGCTTTGCCGGCCTACGGCGGCTTAATGATGTCGGCCCGGCCTTCCGTCCAGATACCGGTGGCCAAAGACAGCTACACCTACGCCAACTTGAAACGCACCGGCGAGTTCGTGCAGGCCATTACTACCCGTGAGCTCATGGAGAACTATGAAGCCATGGAGAAGAACACGCCGGACGGTTTCAAGGCCTCGGGTTTCAGTCTGCTGAATCCGGACACAATCAGGACACCGGGTCTGGCGGAATGCCGGGTGAATGTCTACTGCAGAGTACTGCGGATCGAAGATGTGCCCGGCGCAGATTATGCGGTGGTTATCGCAGAGAGGGTCGGCGCGAGCGTAGACAGCGAAATACTCGAGCTTCCGAACATCATGCCGCTTTACAGTGAGTACATGTACGCGGTCATGGACAGGGGCATGAAGAGAAAGTGGGGTTTCCATGACAAGAAGAACCTTTCGGTCAGACCGTTGCCGAGCTGGGGAAGCCGCTACCACGGCGGATGGTGGACAGGCCCGGAGCAGTACCAGGCCGGCTTCAACTTCTGGCTGTTTGAGCTGGTTCAGGCGGGGTACATGACGGAGGAGGAGTTCTTCAAAATCAGGCTGTGGATAGGATGGTTCCGGCGCGAAGGTTTTCCGGCGCCCGAGCCGCTCTGGTCCGAATTAAAGGATAGGCTGACCCGTGTGTTGAAGATGATGGTCTGGGCACACCGTAATGACAGCAAGTGGCACGAGGTGCACGAGTATCTTGCACAGTTTGCCGGCGAAAGATGGTGGTCGCCCTAGCAAAGGAGGAGTCATGTTTATCGAGCTGGAAAGGAAGAGAAGGAGCATCAGAAAATACAAGGACAAGCCTGTTGAGCCCGAAAAAATCGAGCTGCTTGTGGAGGCTGCGCTCTATGCTCCCTCCTCTCGCGCTTTCAGACCCTGGGAGTTTGTGGTCGTTCAGGAACGCGCCCTGATCGCAAAGCTGGCAAAGGCCAAGTCGAGCGGCTCATCCTTTGTCGCAGGAGCACCCCTGGCAATAGTGGTGTGCGCGGACACGGAGAAAAGCGATGTCTGGATAGAGGACGCTTCCATAGCTTCTACGATGATTCTGCTCGCCGCAGAGTCCGCCGATCTTGGCGCGTGCTGGGTTCAGATTCGCAACAGGTCCCGCGATGATACAACAACCGCGGAAGAGCACATACGTGAGGTGTTGCGCCTCCCGGACCGGGTTGCAGTCCTTGCCGTGATCGCGGTAGGCTACCCTGACGAGGTCAAAACCCCGCATACCAAGGATGAATTGCTGTACGCTCAGGTACACGATACGCAATTCGGAAAGCCCTGGTCAAAACCATAAATAGACCGAAGGAGAGATAGATGTTTAGTGGAGTATACACACCGATAGTAACACCGTTCGACAAGAATGAAGCGCTCGATCTCGATAAGATGAAACACAACCTGAAGTTGTGGGCGGAATCCGAGCTCACCGGTCTTCTGGTGCTCGGTTCCAACGGCGAGTTTCCTTATATCAGCACTGAGGAAAAGATAAAACTCACCGAGTTTGTCCGCAAACACTGGGATAACGATAGAAAGCTTCTCGCAGGTTCCGGCTGCCATTCCACGGCGGAAACAATCGAGCTCACCAAGGCGGTGGCTGCGGTTGGGGCCGACGCAGTGCTTGTGCTGCCTCCCTTCTATTATAAAGGTCAGATGACCGATGAGGTCCTGTACGCTCATTTCGAACGGGTTGCCGACTCCTCCCCGGTTCCCGTGTTGCTTTACAATATGCCCGCCAATACGGGGATAAACCTTTCTTCCTCGCTCGTTTCCCGGCTTTCGGCGCATGAGAATATCGTGGGTGAAAAGGATTCATCCGGCAATATCGTCCAGATCGCCGAAACCGTGAGGAGCACCCCTGCCGGTTTCAGCGTCCTTGCAGGGAGTGCCGGTTTTATGCTTCCGTCACTGTCCGTCGGCGCCGCCGGCGCCGTCGTTGCGCTGGGTAACGTCATGCCGGACCGCTGCTGCGAACTCTACAAGCTCTTTCGTGAAGGAAGGCTCGAAGAGGCGACCAGGCTTCAGCACCAACTGCTGGAAATCAACCACGCGGTGACTGCAGGGATGGGTGTGCCGGCTCTCAAGGCGGCCATGGACATGCTCGGATTTCAGGGCGGTTTCGTCAGGAAACCGCTGCAACAACTCCCGGACGACAAGACCGCCAGGCTGAAGGATGTACTCATACGGTGCGGGGCGTTGAAATAGGAAGAAACAATCTGTTGAGGAGGGCCGTATGCTGAGAGAAAACAAAGTCAAGCGCATGATCAGAGAGGGCAAGATGGCCTTAAGCGCGCACATCTCCTTTGCCGAACCTGCCCTGGTAGAGGTCATCGGATACGCCGGCGTGGACGCCGCCTTCATCGATATGGAGCACACCTCACTCGATATTCCGGCGGTGGAGAACCTGATACGCACCGCGGAGCTGATGGATATAACGCCGATTGTCCGGGTACCCGGCCATGACCCCAACATCATATTGAGAGTGCTCGAGTCCGGCGCTCAGGGCATTCAGGTCCCTCATGTCCAGACAGCCGGACAGGCGCAAGAGCTTGTGAAAGCCGTGCGTTACGCCCCGGCCGGCGAGCGCGGAGCGGCAGGCAGCAGCAGAGCGGCGGGCAGCAGCAGAGCGGCGGGATATGGCGCGGCGTCCTGGCCTGATCACGTCAAACGTTCCAATGAAGAGATCCTGCTTCTGGCCATGTGTGAGGACCGGGCAGGCGTAGACAATCTCGATGCCATCGCGGGGACGGACGGGGTGGATATTATTGTGGTCGCTCCCACCGATCTGTCGGAATCCCTGGGATTACGTGGGAAGTTTGACGAACTGCGCAAGGTATATACGGATGTCGCCGCGCGGCTCAGAAAAGTGGGAAAAGCCAGGCTCGGCGTACCGCTTGGTCATCCGGCCATGCCGTTTACGGCGAAGGAATTGCAGGCTCTTGGTGTGGTGTACGCTTCGCTGCATCCGGCCATGGCAGCCCGTCTCCTCAAGTCTTTCAGAGAAGATGTGCAAAGAGTTCGTGCGGAGCTTTTATGAACGCAGTATTATGGGTTCGCCTGGCTACATTCGCCGACTGTCTCATGAGGCATGTCTGAACACGCCGAGAAACGATAGTACGAAATTGTAGACAGCAAGCGCAGTGTTCACCGCAAGGATAGTTCGATCACACAAAAAGATTGACAGCGCAATATGGTCATATTACAATCACCGATAGTCTGATTAGTTATGATAAGACATCATGGTGGAAGCGGGGTACTATGCGCACATACATAATCAGAAGGTTGTTACTAACGATTCCTACTCTTTGGGTCGCCAGCCTCTTGGTCTTTTTTGCCATACGGCTTGTTCCGGGCTCAATTGTAGATCTTATGGCATCGGAAATGACCTTCTTCACTAATACTGATAGGACGATAATAGAGGAACGATTGGGGTTTGATGTACCCTCGTACGTTCAGTATTTCAGGTGGATGGGGTTCATCCCCGACAAAGACGGAAAGTTCAACGGGCTGTTGCAGGGTAACCTTGGGATCTCTCTCTGGCGAAATGCCCCGGTTACCGAAGAGATAGCCGCCAGATGGCCGATTACCCTCGAGCTTGGTTTCATGGCCTTGATCATAGCCCAGATAATAGCGCTACCAATAGGAGTCTTCTCGGCGATACGACAGGATAGCGCGGGAGACTTCGCCGCCCGTAGCTTTGCCATCCTGTGCATCGCGGTTCCTAACTTCTGGCTGGGAACGCTGGTGGTGGTCATGCCCGCTATATGGTGGGGCTGGTCACCTCCGCTGATGCTTATCAGGTTTGGGGATGACCCGGTAGGCAATATCAAGATGTTCTTACTTCCGGCTATAGTTCTGGGTATGTCTCTGTCGGGGATCACCATGAGGATGACCCGGAATATGATGCTCGAGGTCTTGAGGCAGGACTATATCAGAACCGCGTGGTCTAAAGGACTACGTGAGAGGGCGGTTCTGATCAGACATGCTCTGAAAAATGCGCTTATCCCCGTAATTATCACCGTGGGAATACAGGTGCCCCTCGTTATCGGAGGGACGGTTATCATAGAGCGGATATTCGCATTGCCCGGCATGGGGGGACTCATTGTAGATGCACTCCAGACGAGGGACTACACCATAGTGTCCGGAGTGCTTCTCATCTTTGGAGCCGGTGTAGCGGTGATCAATCTCTTAATCGATCTGACCTATGGTTACGTTGACCCTAGGATTCATTACAAATAACGTGGAGTACATCAGAAGAGGAATATGGAATGGGAGATAATGTAGCAGCGGTTAATTTGATCGATAAGCGGAAGCGCCTCTTTATACTTGATGTTTTTGAAAGGCTCATAAAGCAAAAGCCGCTTGGTACGGTAGGCGGGGTGATAACGCTAATATTCCTTCTTACCGGTATTTTTGCCAGTGTGATAGCCCCTGCCGGCGTGAACGATGTTACCTCTGAAGTCCTGCGTCCGTCGTCAACCGCTCATCTGTTTGGCACAGACCATCTCGGGCGGGACGTGTTCAGCCGGGTGGTATACGGTGCGCGAATATCGATGGTGGTCGGCTTGTCGGCCGCGGCTTTGTCGATTGTCGTTTCCTTGATTATCGGTATACCGTCGGGATACTTCGGCGGAAAGCTTGACATGATAGTACAGCGGTTTGTCGACGCCTGGATGTTTTTCCCGGATATTGTGCGTCTTATGCTGCTCATGTCTATAGTGGGCTACGGCATGACGCCTGTAATCCTCATGATTGCCGTCGGGATGGGTATCCCCGGGTCGAGGATCATCCGAGGGGCGGTTATGACCGCAAAGGAGAACATGTACATCCATGCGGCACAGTCCATCGGCTGCTCCACATGGCGGATATTTGTGAGGCATGTTCTTCCGAATATCATGGCGCCGATTGTGACGCTGTTTTCAATAAGAGTACCCAACGCGATTCTTGCGGAGGCTTCTTTGAGTTTTCTGGGTTTCGGTATCCCGCCACCCGCACCAAGCTGGGGGAGCATGCTTACCGGTGGCGAGCGTGACAACGTGTTGTTGGCGCCGATGACGATTGTTTGGCCGGGCCTCGCGCTTACGATCGTGGTCTACGGGGTAAACATCTTCGGAGATGCTCTCCGGGATCTGCTGGACCCGAGTTTGCGTGGCGGTGTCGGTCGTTTTGGGATAGGAGATAAGATCAAGAAGAAGGAGGTTATCAGCTAAAAAAAAAGGAGGAGATGGTGTGCGACGGCCTACAAGGTGACCTCGCACGTGGCCTTCGAAAGAACCTTAATTATGTTTCACTTTAGTTTTGCTAACAGTGAGGAGAGGCTTAATGAAGACAACAAGGATCCTTGCGCTTTTGCTGGCGTTTGGATTTGCAGCAGGATTTGCTTTTGCGGAAGGTGGGAAAGAAGCAGCAGCGGCTTCGGCGGAAGGACCGCAGTACGGCGGAACGCTTACCTGGTCATTCTGGGAATGGCGTGAACCGACCAACTGGGATGTTACATCAGGTTCCTGGACAAACACG
>JAFGHN010000335.1 GCA_016930115.1 Spirochaetales bacterium
AGCCCGGCGGTCCCGGAGGATACCCCTATCACCTCCGTCGAATACAGACCGATGAACGGGAGCACGCCTTGATAGCCGAGAAACCAGAGAAACAACGAAACGAGAATAAGCAGAGCGCTCCGGTCGCTTCCGGCGAATATCAGTTTCAAAGACTCGATTGTTTTGATCTTCTGTTCGGCATCGGCCAGGCGCTTCTCTCGGATAAAGGCAAGAAGAGCGATAGTGGCGAGAATGACCAGAACGCCGGCTATGGGGAACGGAAGGATATCCTCAGTCGGGCCGCGGCCAGGGAGATTGATCTTAACGTCCATCAGCCTGGCAAGACCGACAGTCCCGACTATGGCGGCGATTCCGCCCATAGTATTGATGACGCCGTTCGCTTCAGACCGGTAATCGCCGGGAACGGTATCCGGCATCAATGCCACCACAGGCCCCCTCGCCGCCTGCTTGAAAATGTTGAGCATAAAAACAGTGATGATCAACAGCGCAAGGCTCGAAAAAGCGGAAAAAGGAACAAGACCGAAAAATACCGCCGTCAAAGGCAAGGTTACGACGATATAGGGCATCCGCCGTCCGATGCGCGTCCGCGTCCGGTCCGACAGGGCGGATACGATCGGGATCAGGAAAAGCGCAAAGATATTGTCGAGAGTCATAACCGATCCGATCAGCCCTTTCGATTCGATGTACTTTGAAAGGAAAATAGGGACGTATGTGTCATACAGAGGGTCCATCAGACCCATGGTGAAAAAACCGAGGCCTATCAGGAAAGTCACACCGTAATACGCCTTCATACCGTCTTTCATGAAATCGCTCCTGCATCGTTCAAAAAAGATCAACGTTGTCTTGCAGCCCTGCCGCTCTTGGCGCCTTGTCAGACGGCCGCAGGCTCAATACCTGTAACGGAAACCTGCCTGGGGCATCAAGTTTACGTTGAACTGCTCGGGGACGGTCGGCGCCGTGGGCATCCATACAACCCCGTACCCCAACTCGAGAGGGATCGAAAAATGCCTGAACAGGATGATTTCGATACCGATCCCGATACCAAAACCGAAGGTAGGAGTGTAGGACCCAGTGGCGAGCTCCGGGGGTACCCACTCATCATCCTCGTCCATATAACCGCTTTTTACCGTTTCAATCGGGATATACCCGCCGTGGTTCAGGCCCGCAAACCCGTACAGCTGTCCGGAAAGCCAGTGCGCAAAGTCCTCGCCATAAACGCGCAAATGGATCTCTGTGCCGACGCTGTAGTCAAGGGTACGCTCAAACCAGAAATCCTCTGTCAGGGGAATGTACACAATTCCACCCGCAACCTGGAAACCGACTTTGTCGCGCCATGCATGATAGGAGAGCCCGCTGGCGGCTATCTCTCCATACTGAAACCCCAAGGCTTCCGGGAACTCTTCGTACGCTGTTACACTTACCTCTTCAGAGCCGAAGGAAAAAAGCACAGCGGGAACCACAAAAGTGAGAATCACAGCGATGAAACATGAAACATGAGCTCTATTCATGACAGCCTCCGCAACATATTATACACCTTTCGTAGTGATCCGAATCCTGTTGAAACCGGCGATTTGACGGATGAGAGATGGAAAAAAGACAGATTAGAATGCCATTTTTATCGCTGACAGGCCCCAAAATGAGCTCTTCAACAGGATTCGGATCACTACGTACACCTTTCAAGGCTGTTTAATAAGCCGCTAATTCTTTGGCCCACTCCGCCGCCCGCTCCAATTCGCCCTCTTTGAGCGGGCCTTCGGTGCCCTCCACGATGAAGCCACCGGCGGCAACTTTCAGGTTTCCGCCTTTCTTCTGTAGTGTCTTGGCCATCGGCTCGGCTGCATAGCCGAACAGCTTAATCATGACCTTGAGAAAGCCGGGTGTCTTCCCGGTAACCGGTATCCTGGTGTCGAAGGCGCTCACCTGGACACCTTTCAGGCTACCGGCGGGTATCCGCTTCAGAAATCCGGTGATTCCAGGCGTGCACTTGAATGCTCTGGTAGGCGATCCCACTACAAGCACGTCCAGCCCGGACAGCTGTTCCTGGCGCGCTTCACCAACCGGGGCGGTAGTCACTTCTTCCGGCGGGCCGAGCGCCTCGCCGATCGCCTTTGCTACTTTTTCGGTATTGCCGAATACCGAATCATACACCACTAATGCTTTCATCACGCATTCTCCTTCTTGAATGGATTTCGCAGCGTCCATTATACAACATATAGGAGCGCAGAAAGCGTTGCATTGTGATGGTGATCCGATTTCTGCATATTTATGCAAGGGCGTACTCCGGCAGGCAGGTGGATGTTCTTCGGAAAGTCCCGTGACACACGGAGGCTTTCGAGGCCGTCGGCGGCCGGGTGTTCGCCGGGTGGGTCGCCGTCTCGATTGTCGTAACCGCAGAATTCTTCCGGCGAGAGTGAGACGACATCGGGGATCTTTGGCAGTATAATGCTCTTTGAATCACGCCTGCCCGGACGGCAGGACGGAGGGACTCAATGGCGGCCTCTCTTGACGGTCTGTACCGTGTGCAAAAGCAGGATCTTGGAAAGGTCACCGCCACGCTCGTCGACGCGTTCAGCGACGATCCTCTGTGGAACGCGATATTCCCGGATTATCCGAACGAATTCCGGCGGGTCAGCGCGGTCTACGAAGTTCCGATACGGTACTGCCTGAAATACGGCTCCGTGTATGCCGATTCGGACAGGCTGGAAGGAGTCGCGAGCTGGGTTCCCGGCGAGTACTCGAATATGGCGATGCACCGGATGCTCGCCAGCGGAGCCATGAAATCGGCGACGAAGATCGGTTTCAAGTTCGCAAGGAAGATGATGCCGATCCTAAAACCGATAGAGGAGGACCGCAGGAAGAACATGGCTGATGTGAACCACATCTACCTGCAGACCCTCGGGGTAGCCCGCGCGTATCAGGGCCGCGGCGTAGGCGGAAGCCTGTTGCGGGCGCTGATCGGCGAATCCGAGCGGACGGGCAGATTTCTCTACCTTGAAACGGAAACGGAAAAAAACGCCGCCATGTACGAGAGCTTCGGTTTCAAACTCATCAGAAAAATCATCCTCCCGGTGGTGGATCTGCCGATGTGGGAAATGGCGAGAAACCCCTGACAGGCTGCCGGCAATTTTAACGGCGGCTACCCGAGGGGTTTGTCGGCCGTCCGCTATCCGACCTGGGTCGTTAAGAAGATCTGCAGGCTCATCTGTTCGATTTGATCCTTCATTTCCTCTATCTTGTCGAGGTGTTTGTCTTCATCGCCAAGGATCCCTTCGAGTATTTCACGGGTGGCGTAGTCACCAACTTCCCCGGCGAGTTTGATGGCGTCGTTGTAGGCCTTTATGGCATCCAGTTCGGCGGCATGGTCGTTGGCCAGCTGCTTTGGCACATCCGACCCGATGCTTATCTTTCCCAGGCTGCTGACAACGGGTATGCCTTCCAGAAACAGTATACGCCCGATGAGTTTTTCCGCGTGTTTCATCTCGTCGATCGCGCGTCCTTCGAAGTTCTTATGCAACTTCTCATAGCCCCAGTCGTCACACATCTCCGAATGGACCATGTATTGGTTGATGGCGGTCAATTCATCGGCCAGCAATTCGTTCATCACGCTAATAAGCTTCTGGTTTCCTTTCATCGTCCTCTCCTGATTCGATAATTATCATCAACGTAATACGTGCGCATATACCATAGCGACACGCGGCGGTCTCTTCAATGAGTCAAAAACCGCCCGCAAAGCAGGCGGTCTAGAGGTTGCGCCCCCATCCCCCATAGGGGCCGATAGACTCCAAAGAAGCCTTTAGGCAGAACCGTATGGCCGGGCATCAGCCGGCCGATTACACCGGCGCCAGCGTCCCCGAGAAAATCAGCCAGGCCAGCAGCGTTTTCGCCGCGAGGCTCAAGACGATATAGGTCCGCTCGCCGAAGAGGTAGTTCCGCCACTTCCCGACCTTCTTGTACTGCAAAACCATATTGATGGCGAAGATATTAAAGAACACAAAAATCGAGGGGATGATCGCGTACACGAATGCCGGCGGTTTCGCATCACCCGAGTTCACGGCGACGAGGAAATGTACGAGGATCACGATCCAGGGGACGATCCCGGCGATACACCCGTAAATGAAGGATGTCCAGTTCGTCTTTTCGGTGTGCTGGTTGTGGTACTCCATCATGATGCCGAAGAGGTTCATCATGGCGTTGATGCCGAACAT
>JAFGHN010000336.1 GCA_016930115.1 Spirochaetales bacterium
AGAGGGGCAGGAGAAACTCAAGCGCGCGAAAATCGTCATCGCCGGCGCCGGCGGGCTTGGATCTCCGATATCGCTCTATCTGGCGGCGGCCGGAATAGGGACAATCCGCCTGATCGACCACGGAAGCGCTGAGTTGAGCAATCTCAACCGGCAGATTCTCCACTTCACCACCGACATAGAAAGGAAGAAGGTGGATTCGGCGGCGGAAAAGCTCCGTAAGCTTAACCCGGAAATCCAGGTCGAAACCGTCGACGAGACCATTTCAGAAGCCAACGTGGCGGCTCTCGTGCATGGTTTTGACCTTATCGTCGACGCGATGGATAATCTTCCCACACGATACACGCTCAACAAAGCGGCCATTGAAGAGAGAATCCCCTTCTTTCACGGTGCGGTAAGCGGTTTTGAGGGGAGAGCGATGACGATAGTACCGGGCAAATCCGCCTGCCTGCAGTGCATCTATCACGGGGCGGTTACCGCCGGCGGCAAGTTTCCGGTGATTGGCACAGCGCCGGCGGTCATCGGTTCTATTCAAGCTACCGAGGTAATCAAGTATATCGTCGGGACCGGCGAGCTTTTGCTCAACAGACTCTTAGTGTATGATGGGCTGAGCTCGACGTTCACTGAGTTCGAAGTCACAAGAGATCCTGAATGCGAACATTGCAAGCACTTGAAGCAGGAGGAGAAGTAAATGAGCGCAACCGCCGTAATCCCGTGGAATCTGACAGCTTTCACCAACAAGAGCAAGCAAGTGAATGTGGAGGGAAGCACCGTCGGTGAATGCCTCGAGCATCTTGTCCGGCAGTTCCCCGAGATGAAGCCCGATCTGTTCAACAAAGACGGCAAACTACACAACGATATCATTATCTATTTGAACAAAAGAACGACGTATCCGGAGCAACTTGCCAAACCGGTCGAAGACGGGGACGAGCTCAGTATCTCGGTCCTGATCGGCGGCGGTTGAAAGGCAAATCTGTTCAGGCCGGCAGCCCGCTATGTGAGCCTGTTCACCGGCCACGTCGGCGGCTTTCCCGATAGCACTTCGTAGATTCCCTGGGCGGCATGAAGCGCCATTCTCTCTTTCGATTCCCTGGTGAGGGCAGCGCTGTGCGGTGAAACGATGAGGTTTTCAGCCCGGAACAGGCGATCCGCCGCATCGGGCGGTTCCTTTTCAAAGACATCCAGAGCCGCGCCCGCAATTGTACCTTGAGCGAGGGCGTCCGCCAGATCGTTTTCATTGACAATGCCACCCCGGGCGGCGTTTATCAGGTAAGCGGTAGGCTTCATCATTTCAAGCTCTTTTTTCCCGATGAGACCCAGCGTTTCCCCGGTCGCGGGGAGATGAAGAGTCAGCACATCAGCGGCTCTCAATACCCCTTCGATAGAATCAAGCATCTCGACACCGGATATCTGTGCCGGGTTCGCGTACCGGTCAAATCCGATGGCTTTCATGCCCAGACCTGCCACCGCTTTCCGCGCTACAAGCCGGCCGATCCTCCCGACCCCGATGATTCCGAGCACTTTGCCCTCCAGGTCGAACGCCTCGTACTGATTACGGAAGGCAAAGTTCCCATCACGTAACTCGCGATCGCTCCTCAGGAAGTTCCTGACGATCGCGATGATCAAACCGATGGTATGCTCGGCAACGGAGTTTGCGTTCGATTCCGGCGCATTTGTTACCTGGATTCCCAGTCTGGTGGCCGCGTCTATATCGATGTTGTCGACACCCACACCGTGACGCGCGATCACCTTCAGGTCTTTTCCGGCCTCGAGCACTTCCGCAGGAAGCGCGGCGGTCCTGGCGAGGATGGCATGACACCCCTGCACCTCTCGCTTCAGAATTTCGCGGGTGATGCCGGGACTCTGTTTGATTTCATACCCCTTGTCCTCCAAATAACGCTGTCCCGCTTCGGCAATGGGCTCGGGGATAAGCACTCTGTATTTCATGACATCCTCCGGTGTTGTGATGTGGCATTCTTAACAGAGTATCTTTTCAAGACAACCAGGTTGTCAAGACAACCTCCGGGGACGATCGGCGAAGGGGCGCGCGGAGCCGAAACGCAAAACCGCGATTGACCGTGTATCCCGAATGCGCTACCGTTATTGCGAGTATCTCTGAATACCGAAGGGGGGATTTCACATGACCATATCAGCTGCTCGCGGGCTCGCCCGTATTCTCAAAGCCGAAGGCATAGAATGGGTTTCAACCTTTCCGGTCTGTCGCGTCAACAACACGCTGGCTGAAGAAGGCATCAAGCTGGTCATGATGCGGGATGAACGGTACGCCGTCGCTCTCGCCGACGCCTTGGCACGAGTGACCGGCGGCAGAAAGATCGGGGTATGCACGGTCATGGGCGGTATAAATCCGGCAGGACTTCAATTTGCTTTCGCCGCCCTTGCACAGGCCTACGAGGATTCTGTTCCTCTGCTCCTCATCACCGACGGCCTTTCAAGGGGCGACTCCGGGCTCATGAACTGGGATTTCACCTCGGGCACAAAATCGGTGACAAAATGGACCGGCCATATAGACCACGCGGAAAGGGTCCCGGAGTTCGCCCGCCGGGCTTTTACGTTCCTCCGGAACGGTCATCCCGGGCCCGTTCTCCTCACGCTGCCGGCGGATCTCGGAGAGTACGACGAAGAACAGCACCCCTACAGCCCGGCTAAACGATGGATGTACGCTCCTGCCGCCGGGGAAGTGCAGGCCGCCCTTACGGCGTTATCGGGAGCCAAGAGACCGCTCATTTTCGCCGGACAGGGTGTATTGCAGGCCGGTGCAACCGAAGAACTACTGCGGATCGCTGAAACGCTCCAGATTCCCGTAGTGACTACCCTGAAGGGGAAAAGCTGTTTTCCCGAGAATCATCGTCTCTCAGCGGGTGTCCGCGGTGAGCCCGCCGTAGAGCTCTTAAACGAATGTGACGTGCTCTTTGCCGTCGGTTCGAGTCTTGCAGGAGGGCACTTTCGCCACAAAATCAATGAGGCTGAAAAAAAGTACATCATCCAATGTACGATAGATGAGCGGGATATCAACAGAAAATGGAAAACAGACCTTGCCCTCATCGGCGACGCAAAACTCACGCTTCAGGCAATACTGGAAGCGTACGCCGCGGGAAATAACCGGCCCGGCGAGACAAGCCGGGAGTGGCTCGAAAAACTCGGTTCGCTGAAAGAAGCGCTGCACGCCAGATTCAACCCGCTCATGGAATCCGATGAGAAACCGATCAACCCGTATCGTGTCTATGGCGATCTGATGAAAGCGATCGATCCTGAGAACTCGTTTATTTCCCCGGACTCCGGTAACACCCGCGACCAGACGAGTACGGTGATGAAGAGCATCATACCTCACGGCTTTCTTGGTTGGGGGAACATATCAACGCTGGGGTTTTCCCTTGCCGCCGCCGCGGCGGCGAAACTGGCGTATCCGCAGCGTCAGTGTTTTGCTGTTACCGGTGATGCAGGGCTCAATTATATGATGGGAAACATAGAGCCCCTGGTGCACTACGGCATCGGGATCACCATCATCCATATCAATAACAACGGTTTCGCCGGTTACGGGCCGGGCTTCTGGGGACGGGGACATGATCCCTATACCTGGGAGGTGAGCGACCACAAGATTACAAAAACCGCGGAGGCTGCGGAGTCTCTTGGCTGCTACGCGGAACGAATCACCGCCCCCTCCGAAATCATCGCGGCAGTCGAAAGAGCCTTGGAAGCCAACGGGGACAACCAACCGGCCTTTCTCGAATTTATCTGCAGCCGCTATCCGATAATGGGGAGTTGGGCTTAGGAGGTAGCCTGCTCCGTGTCTTTTTCCTGGTCCCGCTTCATTCTCATGAGCTGCCAGTTGACCCAGGCGTCCGTTTCGGAGTCGTATCCCCTGCTGCTGTCGAGACCGTAGAACTCCACGTCGTAATCGTCATAGAGAGTCTTATACCACTCTTCAAGGGCGCTTGCTTTCACGGCCTGCATGGCATTCTCTTCGATTTCCCGCTCCGGATCCTTCTCAGAAACCATTATGACGACTATGGTCTCGTTTCCCATCGGGCCGATTTCCACCGGGTCGCTGCACTCGCCGACCTCAAGATCGAAGGCCGTGTATGACAACGGGATATCCAGCGCAGCCTCCGGGAACCAGCCCACTTTGCCGCCGTTCTCCGCCAGGCGGGGATCCGTCGAATACTCCGCGGCCAGGTCTGCAAAGCTTTGTCCTTTTTCGTACTTCTGCTTTATGGCATAGGCAGCGTCGTAGTCCTCCACCGGAATCATGTTTATGAATACCTGCTCGGCCACCCTCGAGGCGTTCTCGCCAAGATACTCGGTCATCCGTTCCGCCAATAACGAGGTTTTCAAGAGATCACGGAACTCGGCATCGGAGAACCGGCTTTCATTGAGCTGTTGCCGGTACCATTCGCGAAACTCTCTTTCGTCGATGGTCTCCGCCGTGCCTTTGGCCAGGTCCCTGGCAAACTGGTCTATATCCCCTTCGGTCACCGTGATGTTGTACGGCGGCTCGGGCGCTTTTCTCCTCAAGAACTCCTCCTGGGTAAGCGTGGACAACATAGCGAAGGAGTTTTCCTCGGAGATAGCGAGGCGCTTCAGAAAGTAGCGCATATCGAACTTTTTATCGTCCACGCTGACAATGACCGCCTTGAAAGGAGCGATCCGGTTTCTATAGATCGCAATTCCGGCTATCACACCGATCAATACCACGACGATTGCAGAAACAATGAGCGTGGTCCTTGTTTTGCTTGTTTGTGCTGATTTTGGATTTTCTGAGCTCAATTTATACCGCTCCTTTTAAGGCGTATCCGCCATGAAATCACTACTACCGGACAATCGTTCTTTATATGAAATATGATCATCTTTATCAAGTCATAATCGACCATGCAGTTGCAATCACGAATCATATAAATTATAGTTTTCTTCAACTTCCAAAAAGAGGACAACCTATTATGCCTGAAATGACCGGAGCACGTTTCCTGGCCGAGACACTCAAAGGCTACGGCGTTAGCCACGTTTTTTTTATGCCCTATATGATGCCTGTGGCGATGCACGAGTTTGACAAGATCGGTATCAACCGTATCATGGCCCACTGTGAAAAGGGAGCCGCCTACATGGCCGACGGCTATGCGAGGATAAGCCGGCGTCCCGGTGTTGCGATGTGCCAGTCGGTCGGGGCGATGAATTTGGCCGCCGGGCTGCAAGATGCGTATCTCGGCTGCTCGCCGGTTATCGCCATCACCGGGCGGGAAATCGAAGCGCATTTACACCGGTGGGCGTATCAGGAAGTGGATCATATCGATCCGTTTAACGCCGTCACGAAATTCAACGCCACGGTCACTCAACTTGAGAATTTTCCACGATACCTGCGCCACGCCTTCCGTGCCGCGACTTCAGGCACACCGGCTCCGGTGCATCTGGATACCATCAATCTGGGCGGTGAGACAATTTCGAGAGCCACCGCCGACCTTGAAATCGTCGTAGAAGAACAGTACAGCGGGATACCTCCGTACAGACCCACACCTGAAATATCGTATATACGCGAGGCGATTCGACTTCTCACCAAAGCCAGGAGACCCGTCATTGTCGCGGGAGGAGGTGTTACAGTCTCCGGAGCGGGCGCCGAGCTTGTAGAGCTTGCCGAAAAACTCAACGTCCCTGTGGCAACATCGCTCAACGCAAAGGAGACCTTTCCGGCATTCCATCGGTTGAACGTCGGGTGCTGCGGGCATTACTCGCGCTCATGCGCCAATAAAACCGTGGCCGGAGCGGACCTGGTTTTCTTTATCGGGAGCCATACCGGCGGCCAGGTCACTTTCTTCTGGCAAATTCCGCGGCAGGGCACCAGGGCTATTCAACTCGACATCAACGCCGAAGAGATCGGCCGCTCATATCCCGCCGCGGTCGGCCTGCAGGGCGATGCAAAAGCCACCCTGCGAATGATGATCGATGAGGCGAAAGCTGTCACGGGCGGCGAGCATGAACAATGGGCAAAACAGGCCCAGCAGTTCGTTACCGAGTGGCGCGAGGGGATGGCTCCTCATGCCGATTCGGACAGACTGCCGATGCGGCCCGAGCGGCTGTGCAAAGAGCTCACGAATATCTTACCGGACGACGCGGTGCTGGTATCCGATACGGGCCACTCGGGGATATGGACCGCAACCATGGTCGATCTGAAATCCCCGCACCAGTCGTATATCCGGTGCGCAGGATCCCTCGGCTGGGGCATTCCCGCGGCTATCGGCGCCAAGTGCGCCGTACCGGACCGGCCGGTCATCTGTTTCTGCGGAGACGGTGGAATCTGGTACCACCTGACGGAGCTGGATACAGCGCTGAGATGCGGCGTCAACACAGTCACGGTGGTCAATAATAACCACTCCCTCAATCAGGAGCAGGGCGGCGTCGAGAGGGCGTTTGGCGGAAGGGATAAAAAATCCGATTCACTGTGGATGTTGAGAGACGTCGATTTTGCGAAGATTGCCGAATCGATGGGATGTTTCGGCATTCGCGTCTCCAAGCCGGCTGAATTGACGGGGGCGTTGGATCAGGCGTTGTCCGCAGGCAAACCCGCCGTCATAGATGTTGTCACGGATATAGAAGGTATCGCGCCTCCACCCTGGTGCTGAGGCATAAAAAGCGGCCAGGCGAGGTGCATCAGGTCGCCTGGCCGTCTTTCGCCGCGAAGGACCCGCAGCGGCGGGCAATAGCTGTTATCAAGAAATCGAGTTACGGGCGTACTTGGGTTTCTTCCCTGCGGCGACGAGCTGTTGATCCTCAAGTATCCACCGGGAGGCTCTCTGAATGAATTCTACGCTGGACGCCGCGGTATGGCCGGTCAATGTCACCTTGTCCAGCTTCAGCAGCGGATTGCCCGGTTTTATCGGTTCGTCGACAGTCACATCGAGACCCACGCCGTAGAGTCCGTCTTCCTTCACAAATCGTATGAGATCTTCCTCTACAACCACGCCGCCTCTGGCCGTGTTGACGAGTATTGCCGTCTTCTTCATCTTTTTGAGTCTTTCATAATTGAACAGGCCCTGGGTTTCTTCATTGTTCGGCAAATTGAGGGTGACCACATCGCTCTTTTCAAGAAGAGTGTCCAAATCCACCTTCTTGCCCGACACCTGCTCTTTAATGACATCCTCGGAGACAAAAGGATCGTACACAAGCACGTCCATATTGAAGGCACGGCGGGTCATTCGCGCAACGTTGGCTCCAATTTGGCCGAAACCGACCTGTCCATGGACTTTTCCGGTTAGCTCGAAGGCGACGCCCAATTTACCCGCCGGCCATCCGCCGTCCTTTACGATGCGATCGGCAAGGGCCATCCGTTTCATAACGCAAATCATGAGCCCGACGGTGTGCTCCGCCACGGTAACCGCGTTTGCGCCGGGTGTGTTGGTTACCCAGACACCGTGCTTTGTCGCGGCATCGATATCGACGTTATCGACCCCGGCGCCGAATCTGCTTATCACCTTCAATCCGGTTGCGGCCTCAAAAAACTCTTTGTTGAAATCAAAGGTGGCGCCGGCGATGAGACCATGAAAACCGGCTATTATCTTCAGGACTTCGTCTCTATTACGCGGTCCCTTCTGTTCAATTTCCATCCCCGGAAAATCCTTGAGCATCTCACCGGTCACTGCTCCAACTTCAGTCAGAATCCTGAACATCTCCTTGCTCCTTTTCGCTCATTTATTTGTGTTGCTGATGTGTCTCATCCGGTCCTCAAACACCGGACGCTCATGCCATATAATCGTTACTTTCCCGTATAGTCAAGGATCTTGCCGCTCGACTCGTGCCGCAGCTCACCTGATCATGCTTTTCGTGTTCGCCAGATACTGCTGTGCGGCATCGCCGATTCCAGACTCTGTTCTGCTTTAAAAGACAGGATTGACGTCTCGGCCGCGCGCTAGCAACGCCCCCAGACGCGCAGATCGTCACCGGCATACAAAGTGCCGGGGATCTGGAGGGTGCCACCGGACCAGACAATGATATCGTCTGCGGCATTCCAATCACCGCCGATGAAGGCATCCCAACGGATCCAGGCGGTGATGTCATCTTCTGCATCGAGGATTGCATTCGAAACGAAATCGCCGTACACCCATATACAAATGTCGTCGCCGGCGCTCAGGCTGCCGCCGATAGAGAGATCCCCGTGGAACCATATATCGATGTCTCTTTCGGCGATGAGAACCGAGCCGTCCGCTATCACCGAATCACCGCAGGCGCGGATCTCTATCCGGTCGGTTGCCGTGATCGCGGCGTCCACCACCATGCCATCATCCGCGCGGATCGTCACATCGTCGGCGGACTCTATCGGGCCATAGATCTCCGCGCGCGACCCGGAACTGATCTCTATCCCGCCGGCACTTGCGCATCTGTGGTTCCTGCCTGCGCCGGTTGTCTGCACCGCGGTGCCGGCGGTGACCGCGCCGTGCAGCACGATATCACCACGGCTCGCCGAAAGCTCGATGTCGCCGCCCGCCGCCAGCCATCCGATCTCACCGCTGTAGGTCCGTCCGATGAGAGAGAGCGATCCATCGGCGCGAAGATCCACATCCGCCCATCCGTCCGCGGCATCCAGGCGCTCGATGACAATGTCGCCGCATTGAGATCTCAGGCTCACGTCATGGCCGTGGGTGTCCAGATAGATGACCGAAACGTCGCCCCGTGCCGTCACGTGGACGCTATTCTCCAGGCTGAAGAAAAGCTCGACGTTACCGGCGAGGTCGTTTACGTCCAGCCGCCGGCCGCGCTCGAACACGTACAACGCTTCCTGTTTGCCCCGACCGTGTCTGCGCGCAAAGCTCGTCATGATCGACCCGGACACCCGCCCCTGCGCGTAGAGGATTCCCAGCGCGCCGCGCAGACCGACGTCGCAACCGGTAACCGGCGTCGTACCGATGTAGCCGGCCGACGATATCGAGATCTGCCCGTATTCGCTCCCCGCGCCGATGAAGCCGACCAGGACATCCCCCGCCAGCGCGATCAGCCCCACGTTGTTGCCGGGCTCGTCGCACAGCGACACCACGCGTCCGGCCGTGATCGTACCGCCGGCGATGATCCGCACCGGCCCGTCCGCGTTCGTCACCTCGCTGAGAACGAGGTCATCCGCCTCTCTGATCTCGAGGATTCCCGCGCCGGTGACATACGCGCTCATCGTTTCGGCTTCTGTCCGGAGGTAGATACCGTCCACTGCGACCGCTTCCAAAGTATCCGTCGTCACGGGGTGCGTGCCGGACAGGTACAGCTCTCCTCCCGCGTTGAGGTAGATCGATCCCCCCTCAGCTCCCGTGGTCACCTCGCCGCTGATCAGAATCCGCCCGCCGGCAAGAATCGAGACCGTCCCCTCCGGCGCAATTACCGATCCAAGCTCAAGATCGTCGAGCTCGCTCACGCCGATCACGCTGTTCCCGACTTCCACCTCAAGGTACGCTATCTGCGTCTCAAGGAGCGGATCCCCGGCGGAGCTTCCACCCACTTCGCTTCCGGCGAACAGATATGCCCCATTAGAGACGATGTCCACCGTTTCCTCTGCGTCCGCGATCTCAAGGATTGAATCGAAAGCCCTCATGGTGACGGTGCCCGCCTCCACGCCCGCATCCACACAGCCCACGTAGATGCTCCCGCCGTAGGACTCGAGCGCAATATCGCCGGCTCCCGAGACGATCGAGAGCGCCGTCATCGACCCGCTCGCCGTGACGTCCACCACTCCCGAAGCGATCACCGTAAGCACGATGTCGCCGGTGAAGTCGAAGAAGAGGTCGTTCCCGACAAAGGTGAGCTCCGCCAGGTCAAGCTCGAGATCGAGCGCCGGGCTGGCGGCGCTTCCAAACTCGCTCCCGACCATGAAATAACCACGGCGAGCGGTGATGTCCACCTCATCGTCCGGGTTCGGCGCCGGATAATCCGCTTCGCGGAGGTCGCCGGCGCAATCGATGGTGACCGATCCGTTGCTCTTCCCGACGGCGATCTCACCGACCAGCACCGAGCCACCCGCGCTCAAGCTCACGTCGTTTCCCGCCGCATCCAAGGCGGACAACACGCGAAGCGCGAGGATCGAGCCACC
>JAFGHN010000071.1 GCA_016930115.1 Spirochaetales bacterium
CCGCGTTTTCTGAGCTCCCGTTTGTCGAGCTGAAGCCGGCAGCACATCGAGCGAACATCGCCGGGATCGAGATCGGAGTTTATGAAGTTCTGGAAATAGGGCGTGCCGTATTTCGCCGTCATTTCAAACAACAGACGAGCGTTTTCCGAATCCCAGTTGAAATCACTCGTGAGGTTGTAGGTGGGTATGGGATACTGGAAACCCCGCCCGTTGGCGTCTCCCTTGAGCATGAGTTTCAGGAATATGCGGTTGATGGTGTCCATCTCGGCCTGGCATTCACCATAGGTGAACTCATGCTCCACTCCGCCCACAATCGCCGGTTTATCCGCAAGATCCTGCGGAACGCTCCAGTCAAGGGTGACGTTTGTGAAGGGCGCCTGGGAACCCCAACGGGAAGGCGTGTTTACGCCAAAGATGAAGGCCTGGATCGCCTGCGCCGTCTCTTCTTCCGAGAGCGAATCCACCTTCACAAAGGGCGCAAGAAAGGTGTCGAAACTCGACAGGGCCTGGGCCCCGGCCCATTCGTTCTGCATGATCCCCAGAAAATTCACCATCTGCTGCGCGAGTGTGGAGAGATGTTTTGCCGGTGTAGACGTGATCTTGTCGGATACGCCGCCAAGCCCCTCCAGTATCAGTTGCCTGAGAGACCAACCCGCGCAGTAGCCTGAAAACATCGACAAATCGTGAATATGGAAATCTGCGTTCCTGTGGGCCTGAGAGATTTCCGGCGTATAGATATTCTTCAGCCAGTAGTTGGCCGTGATAGTGCCGGAGTTGTGAAGTATCAATCCTCCCAGTGAAAAATTTACATTGGCATTTTCATTGACCCGCCAATCTGATTGGGAGAGGTAACCGCCCATGGTCTCATTGATGTCCAGCATCAACTTCTTTGTATCGCGGATTACCTCGTGGCGGGCGCGGTAGATGATATACGCCTTTGCTATTGATACCTCGCCGGACTCTATCAGGATTGTCTCTACGATATCCTGGATCTCTTCGATTGCCGGCGCCGAATTGGGGTGCCGGTTTTTCATAAACTCGACAAGACGCGTCTCAACCCTGTCCGTCAATTTTTCTACGAGTTCCTTGTCCTCCTCACCGCGTACCGCGGTAACCGCCTTGCTGATTGCCGCGGCTATCTTCCAGCGGTTGTATTTTTCCAGCTCACCGTCACGCTTGATAACCTGTCGCACAACAGCCTTCTCCTCAGGCTCGTTGAATCCAAGGAAACTTCGCCAGTTCAAGTCCTTTGATTGCGAAATCAAAAAGCTCCCCTCCCAGTTTCTGCTATCTTATTTTGCTGTCTCCCCGCTATCCTTGTGCGCGAGGTCTTCG
The DNA here is from genome assembly GCA_016930115.1 of Spirochaetales bacterium. GTDB lineage: Bacteria > Spirochaetota > Spirochaetia > ARS1246 > ARS1246 > JAFGHN01. The sequence goes on from JAFGHN010000071.1 coordinate 1,336, forward strand.
ATCGCCTGAATGAACTCACCGACGTTTGCAAACATGCGGTACACCGAGGCGAAACGCACGTAAGCGACCCTGTCCACTTCGTATAGTTTCTGGAGCACCATCTCCCCCAGCTCGGAAGTGGAGAGCTCGTGGCTGCTCTTTGCCTTCAGCATCGCCTCGTCTTCGATGCTGCGGATAATCTCTTCCACTACCTCCTGTGAAACCGGCCGTTTCTCGAGGGACTTCTGAATGCCCGCCTCGAGCTTGTTGAGATCAAAGGGCTCCCGTCTTCCATCCCTCTTTATGACCTTGAGTTTCTTCTCTTCTATATGTTCGTAAGAAGTAAAACGATAACCGCATTCGATACATTCCCTGCGTCGCCGGATGATCGTACCGCTGGTGTTTTGCCTTGATTCAATTACCTTGTCCTCAATCCCACCACAGTGAGGGCACCTCATCGCTCTTTCGGTTGCCTCGTATTTTTATTTCGGAAAACTTCCACCAGATATGGGGCATGTTTTCAGTAATACTGATAATAGCACACTAGATATTGGGTGGCAAGTGAGAAGTTGGGAAAAACGCCTTTTTTTGGAATTTTGCCGGCACGGGTGCCGTCCGGACGGCGCCCGCGGCCGTATGATAGACCGGCGCCGCGGCGCGCCTGCCGGTCTCAGGCCAGCCTGTTTCTGATCTCCGAGCTCACGTAATCAAGCACCGCCACGGTGATCGCGATGAACCAGACGGCGATCCCGGCGGCCTTGTAGTCGAGAAGCCGGATATACTGCACCAGAATGAAACCGATGCCCCCGCCGCCCACAAGCCCGATGACCGTAGACATCCTGACGTTGATGTCCCACCGGTAGATGGAGAAAGAAATGAACGGGCTGATCATCTGCGGTATGACGGCGAACATGATGGTCTGGAGCCTGTTTGCCCCGGTGGCCTGTATCGCCTCGATGGGGCCGGAATCGATTCCCTCTACCGCTTCCGAGTAGAGCTTCCCGAGTGCGGCTATCGAGTGGATCGTGAGCGCGATGATACCGGCGAAGGGACCGAGGCCTACCCAGACAACCGCGATGAGCGCCCAGATCAACGGCTCGATAGATCTGATGATGTTGAGGATAGCGCGGGTAATATAGTAGAACATCATCGTTACCCAGGATCCGGACATGATATTCCTCGCCGCAAGAAAACTGACCGGGATCGAGAAGATAATGCCGAAGAATGTCGCCATCATCCCCATGAATATCGTCTCTATCATTCTCCCGATGGTCAGCTTCAGCGGATCGCTTGCCTTTGCGCCGCCCACCTGGGATATCTGTTTTGCTTTGACTTGGTGCATTTGTAGAGTTTCAGCGCTCGGCGGGACGAGACGGTAGGGCATGGTCATCTCCAGATAGAAGGATCCCGCATCATCGGTGACCACCGAAAGGTACTTACCCCCCTCCCGCGGCCTGAACTCGTTACCCACCGGATCCTGCCACCAGATTTCGGTGAAGGTAGCGGGCTCGAAATTCCTTCCCGTTACCACAATTGGCGTACCCGGGACAAGGTTGTTTTGCTCATCCCTGGTTGAAAGAAGGCCGTATGTAGGTTCCACCTTTACATAGGGTTCTCGCTCTTTTTCCACCGCAACAGGCGGGGCGTCCTTTCCTTCCGCCGAGGCGAGAATTTCTGCGCCGGCCTCCAGTGATTCCTGGTCGTAGGTAATCGCCGCTTCCCAGGGCCAGAGTACCCGTGAGAGCGGAGGTAGAGCATCGGGAAGGTCACGGATCATCTTGACCAGATCGATCTCGCTGATCTGCCACCCCAGGGCGAAAAAAGCGAGCAGGATGACAAGAAAGATCGATGAACCGCTCTGGCGTTTCTTCTTCACGCTCGAGTAAGCATCCCAGGCAGTCCAGAGCCAGATGGCAACGACACAGGCTAAAACGAGGCCCGTAAAAAAGGTGTTTCTCTGCAGCGCTTTTATGAACATACCCGCCGCGGTTTTCTCCCTGAAAGCGATCTCATAGATTCGCCAAATCAGAAGGCCTACGGTTGTTCCGAGAGAGAGCAGAAGCAGGATGCCCCGTCTGGCCTGTCGGCTCAAAATCTGACCGAGCCCGGGAATAAAGAGCGACGCTATGCCGGCCCAGACGGCCGGAAAACGGGTATTGAGCGGCTTTTCGGTACTTCCTATGCGCACTCTCATTCCGCACCTCCCCCGGAGAACCCGGCGCCTACGCGCTCGGCTTCCTGCCCGTAGATTTCCTTGAACTCGGTATCGGTCATGCTGCGGATCTGCCGGCGGTCGCCCTGGTAGACTATTTGCCCTTCTTTGAGCCCGATGACCCGCGTGGCGTAGCGCTGCACGAGGTCGAGGTAATGGAGGCTGCAGATAACGGTGATCTTATCGGTTTTGTTCAAGTCTTCGAGATGTCCAAGGATACTGTGGGCGAGCACGGGATCGAGACTCGCGACAGGCTCGTCGGCGAGGATCATCTTTGGCTGTTGCATGAGCGCTCTGGCGATACCGACGCGCTGCTGCTGGCCGCCGGAGAGCTCGCTCGCCCGTTTGTGGGCCTGGTCGGTGATGCCAAGGCGCTCCAACGCCTGGTCCGCGAGTTTCCGGTCTGAATCGGGGAAGCGGTGAAGGAGACTCGAAGCCGGCCTGACGTATCCCAGCCTCCCGGCGAGGATATTTGTAAATACGCTTGACCGTCTGACCAGGTTGAAATGCTGAAAAATCATCCCGATCTGCCTGCGGACCTCTTTGAGCTCGCGCTTGTCCGCCGCGGTTATGTCGACTCCGTCCCAGAGAATCGTTCCCTCGGTAGGATCGATGAGGCGGTTGATGCAACGCAACAGCGTTGACTTCCCTGAACCGCTCAAGCCGATAACCACGAGAAACTCGCCATCAGGTACGGTGAAGCTGACATTTTTCAGCGCTACCGTGCCGTCGGCGTATACCTTGGTAAGGTTCGTCACTTCAAGCATGACTTTTCGCTCCCCCTAAAAAAAGGAGGAGAGTTCCCCCTCCTCCTTTCAGCATCGACAGATGAAAATTACATCAGATCTTCAACTTTGAGCCCTGCGGCCTGGAGCACCTGCCTGAAGGGATCGTAAAAATCATCACCGTGACGTTCGAGGGCGGTCCATTGGTACGCTTTTTTAAACGCTTCTTTGCCTTCGTCGGTCGCGACTATTTCGAGGAGCGCGGTTATGATCTGCTCTCTGATTTCCTTTGATACGCTGGGATGGAACTGCAAACCGTCATTTGGAATATCCGCTGTAACGGCTATGACGGCCACCTTGTCCATCACGTCGGGATGATCCTTTTCAATATTGCTTCGCGCGTCTACAAAGGTCGCGCCGGCATCAACGTCGCCGTTGTAAACCGCGGACACCACGGCGGGATGACCGCCTGCATCGACGATTTCGGTAAGGTCTCTGTCAGGATCGACCCCGGCGGCTCTCATGGTGAGCATCGGGATGATCCAGCCGCTCGTTGAGATCGGGTCAGGCCTTGCGAAGGAATGGCCCTTCAGGTCTTCCACTTTCGATATGCCGGCGCCTACCCGTGCAATGATCTGACCGTTGTAAAACGGCGTCCCGTAGCGGACGGAAATCAGCTCTGCTTCCGCCACACCTCTGTCTGCGGCCATGACATAGGCGAAGGTGGCGAGTGACGCCATCTGGGCTGAAGGCGGATCGCTCGCAAGGGCCTCAATCACTCCGGCATACTCGGTGGCGATGCTCGTTTCGATGTAAAGCCCCGTCTTGTCGTAGATCATCTGGGCGACTGCCTTGGCGCCGGACGAAATCTGTTCGGTATCGCCTGACGGCACAAAGGACCACACTATGGGGTTCTCTTCACTTCCGAGGGGCGCCTCTTTTTTCCCTCCGGCAAAAACCATGCCGGTGATAAGAAGCGCCGCGACGCAAATCAGTATTATTCTTTTCATCGTACCTACCCTTATATGAGAATTTCGCACATTGTATCACAATTGCTCTGTTTCAAAAATATGTTTGACGCGTATTCATTGGAAATATTTTCCCAAAGTTCTCGCTTGTTGACCGGAGCGCTCATTTAAGCCTACACTTTTTCAAGTTAGACGTATGACCTTCCGTCCTAAAGGTGGATGTATGAGAGAGATGCAGGAGTTCGATCAAACCCCTCTCGTCCAGGTCCGTGAGTTTGTCGTAGAGCAGCTGAAGTTGAATTTCGCTCATGACAATCTGGAGGTGGATGAGTTTGAAGCCCGGCTGGAGAAGGCGCACCAGATCGCATCGAAGCAGCCTTTGCTCGAGCTGGTAGCGGACCTTCCGCGGCTGAAGGACGAGGAGTCAAAGGAAGTCACCCACTATGAAGGATCCGTCGCAATCAATACCGGCCGTATCAAAGAATCATCAAGTCTTGTGGCTATTCTCGGCGGAAATACAAGAAAAGGTGTCTGGAAACCGGCGCGTACAACCCGGATCATCAGTGTGCTCGGCGGCACCGAGCTTGATTATTCGGAAGCGCTGATGCCGCCAGGCGTCATCGATCTCGATGTTTTCTGTCTGCTCGGCGGCGCGGAAATTACCGTACCTCCCGGTGTGAACGTTGATGTGGACCTGATCCCCGTTCTTGGAGGTGTGGAGAACAATGTCGATACCTCCGAGATCCTGAACGCGCCTACCTTGAGAATCAGGGGCTTTATCGCCTTGGGCGGACTTGAAATCAATACCAAAAAACAGAGAAAGAGAAAGCGATAAGACGCCGGAAGGGGGGTCGATTTGCTGAGATCAAAGATGCCGCTCCTCATAATCGCCGCGCTGTTGATGACTGCGGCGTGTAGCTCGCGCTCTTCGGGTGCCGATGACCGAAATGGCGATACAGCAGGCGCCATTGCAGAAGACCGCCAGACGATTCCCGAGGAGAATACCCTCGATCTTTCAATGTACCAGGTGAAGTATTTCATCCCCGGTGAGACGGGCGCGGTTGATGCCGGCGCCGGCCCAACGGCCGCCGGCGGGACGGCGGTTTATGAGAACGACGAGCCGTTCACCGTTACCGGGTACGGTCCCGTCGATTATCTCCCCGCCGCAGTGAAGCGTCCGTCGATTTTCGTCACCTTCTCGCAACCCGTCGTTCCTCTGGCACAACTCGGAGAACCTTCCGGGAGCAGCGGGATTCTTGAAATCGATCCGCCCCTGGCGGGGGTATACCGGTGGTATGGAACGAGGCTTCTCTCTTTCGACGCCGATGAGGATGTTATTCCGCAGCGTCAGTACACGGTGCGTGTTTCTTCATCCACACATTCGCTGGGAGGCAAACCCCTCGAGGGTGATCGTGATTTCACTTTTCGTACCGAACCGCTCTCGATAGCACGTATTATCCCCGGTGATAAACCGGAGGTGGACCTGAACGAGGTGCCTCCGGATGCGGCAAAGAACATAACCGTACTTTTCAACCATCCTGTAAATCCCGATGTCGTATCGGTGTATATCGATATCATGATAAACGGCGAAACTGTGCCGTTCTCCTTTGACAGACGGTTTCCGGCGGCCCTTGAGTTCACCCCTGAATTGCGTGAGCGGGCGATCGTTCTCCGCCTGCAGGCCGAGGTGGGCGAAAAAACCGAGATCGGGATCGTATTGCGGGAAGGGGCAAAATCGGAGAAGAACTACTCGGGTTCGCCCGCCGGACAGAGCCTCGCCTTTACGACGCTTGGGGATTTTGAGCTCTACGGGCACGACACCTACTCATGGTCGTTTCCACGCAGCCCGGAGGGCGTCAGCTTCCCGGTGTTCCTGACCTTTTCGCATCCCGTTGACGTCCGCGGTATTGAGAAACGGCTGCAGACGCAGCCCAAATCCGACATCACGGCGGATGCCGTCAGCGTCTGGGAAAACCAGGTCATGATATCGGGTCTGCCGTTTCCGCCGGAATCTACCTACACGCTCGTTCTTGATCCTGAAATAAAGGACATGTACGGGCGGAGTCTTGGAGAGACGGTAAAGCTCAAGATCGAGGTGCCCGAAGCCCAACGGTACGCTTATTTCCCGAATACCGGCGCCAGGATCCTTGAGGCGGAGTTCCCGCATCGTATCGTGTACGAGCACCAAAACGTGTTTGACGGCGTTTGGAAGATCGACAGGATCGCAGATCCTTACCGCTCCTTCGATCCCGGCCAGCTCGAACCGTACGATTTTTCCGGGCTCGAAAAGAACGTCCGCCATTTCGAGGTGCTCGATCTCGATCCCTGGCTTAACGTAGACGGGAAGGGAGCCGTCGGAATTTCGTGGAACTTTGAAGAACTGGACAGGAAAGGCGTAAGGCCAACGTGGGGGCAGTGGAATCTCCAGCTGCAGGTCACGGACCTCGCCATTACCACCAGGGTCGGCTATAACCGCATATTGGTATTGGTAACCAGCCTTTCAAGCGGCGAGCCGGTGTATGACGCCAAAGTCGCTGTCATGCGGGACCGGGATGTGAAGCTTATGGCGGAAACCGATGAAAACGGTGCTGCCGTCTTCGATCTGGAACCCGGAGATTACAACCGGTATTTCCAGGACTACGAGAGTACCTGGAAAGATCATCTGCGCATCCGTGCGGAATACGGGCTTGACTCCGTCGAGTTTGTGCCCAACGGTTCGCACAATCCCTACAGCTCGGGACTCTACAGCGTGAGCGGTCCCCTGTACGCGGGACGGCCGAGAATGGAGACCTACGTTTTCACCGATCGAGGGCTCTATCGTCCCGGCGAAAAAGTATGGTTCAAGGGGACAGACCTCGATCTTCGTTACGGGGAGTACAGCTCGTATCAGGGGCCTTTTACCGCCGAATTAAAAGAGTCAGGGTACGACGGGAAGGTGATAGCTTCTCTCGACGGGTACACCTCAACCTCCGGTGGTTTTTACGGTTCTTTCCAGCTCCCCGCCAAACTCGAGCCGGGCTATTATCCCATCGTTTACCGGCGTCCGGACGAGCAGACCCGGTCGGTTTACCTGCAGGTCGCCTACTTCGAGAACCTCAATTTTGAGGTGGCCATCACCGGGTCCGATACCATACGCTATTTGGGAGATACTCTCGAGTTCGACGTCAACGCCGGGTACCTCGCCGGCGGGAACCTCGCGGGAGGCAGCTGTGTTCTTTACTGGACAAAGGAACCGGCTTTTTTTTCGCCGCCCGGTGACCGGTGGGAAGACTACAGCTTTGGGCCTTTGGGCGGCGATCAGCGTTATTTCCTGAGCTCGCGGGATGAGATTCTCGATTCGACCGGCACTATCCACGCCGGTCAGCAGACCACCGTTGAAGGAATTGCGGGGATGCCCTACTCCTACCAGCTTGAGGCGCGGGTGCAGGACGCCGGCCGGCAGGAAATAGCGGCGAGAGAGCGCGTGCTTGTCCATCCGGCTTCATTTTATGTAGGCGGGCGTATTTCCACAGACCTGCAGAGCGCCTGGTCCACCTTTGTGGCAAAGGGCGATGAGCTTTCCGTCGAGTGGGTTCTGGTGGGCCCGGATGGAAATCTGTACGACCGGGCGCCGGCTCGCCGCCGGATTGAAGCCGCCTTGTACCGCGTCGACTGGAAGATCGCTCAGCAGCAGGGTGTGGCCGGCATGGTCACGACTCGATACGAAATGGTTGAGGAGCTGGAAGATTCCACGGAAATTGAGGCCCTTCGGACGGAGGGGAGCGTCAGTTTCACTCCGTCACGTGCCGGGCTCTACCGTGTTCGTTTGAGCAGCCGGGACGAGGCGGGTCGTGCGGTTGTCACGGAGCTGGATTTCTATGCGACCGGAGCGGACTGGATCCGCTGGGGCGGAGACAGCAGCATCATCGACCTTCAGGTGGACGGAGAGCTTTTCGCCCCCGGAGAGACCGCCAATATCCTCGTCAAGAGCCCGCTTCCGGAGGGCCGCTACATTGTGACGGTTGAGCGTGAGGGAATTTTTGACGAATACCTGATCAGTCTCGAAGGTTCTGCGCAGGTGATCGGTGTTCCCGTGCGGGAGGAACACGTTCCGGTGGTCTACGTCTCGGTCGCCTCGTACTCGGTACGTGCGGGTGAGCCGAGCCACACTTATTTCACGCCGGACCTCGATAAGCCGAAGGGATACTACGGCGTCGTGGCGCTTCCCGTCGATACATCCACGTTCAGGATAGACCTGGATATCGATACCGGCGGATTTACCTATCTACCCGGAGGAAAGGCGGAGATTGCAATTCGGGCTACAAAGAACGGAGAGCCCGTGGCCGGCGCGGAGGTCTCCTTTCTCGCGGTGGATCGCGGGGTGGTCGATCTAATCGATTACCACGTGCCGGACCCTCTGGATTTCTTCTACTCACAATCGAATTTCCCGCTGTCCGTCACCGGGGCGGACTCACGCTCTCTGCTCATAGATCCCGTCACTTACGAGGTGAGGGACCAGTACGGCGGAGACTCAGGCGATGAAAAGGGCGAGGGTGAAACGAGAAGCAACTTCGTTCCCACCGCCGTTTTCGAACCTTTTCTCATTACCGACCGTGACGGAGTGGCGCGCGCGGCTTTCACTTTGCCGGATTCGCTTACCACTTACCGGTGTACAGCGGTCGCGGCAGCCGGGACAAGCTTCGGATACGTCGAGGAAGAGCTCCGTGTCCAGCAGCCCATCAACGTTACCTCTCTGCTGCCGAAGCGGATCAGGGTACGGGACACCGTCACCGCCGGTGTGATGATTACCAATATGGATAGATCGATCCATGATGTGACCATCGGGATCGAATCCGATCTGGTAAAAGTGGACGGAGAGGCAGAGAAGATCGTCGCCGTTGGGCCGGGCGAGACAGTGGAAGTCGTTTTCAACCTCTACTCCGATCTGCCCGGCGAAACCGAAGTGGCGTTCGTAACCCGGTCAAAGGTGCTTTCGGAACGGCTGGTACGGACGCTGATTGTGGAGAAGCCTTCGGTTCGTGAAACCGTTACTACAGCCGGTCGGGTGGAGGCACAATCACCCGCCGCCGAGGGAATCGTCATACCCGGAGGCGAGGCCGTCAGCGGCGGAAGCATCAAGATCGAAGTGAGTCCGTCGTTGCTCTCGGGGCTGTTTCCCGCGGTGGAGTATCTTCTCGATTACCCGCACGGCTGTCTTGAGCAACGGGCAAGCAGGTTGATGCCCGTCGTTCTGTTTGGTGATGCAATTGTGGATGATCCCGGC
>JAFGHN010000072.1 GCA_016930115.1 Spirochaetales bacterium
ATTCAAGTACATCGGCGAGAAGATACGTGAATTCGAGAGTACCGATGAAGAGTACGTCTTCGGCGGCGAAGAGAGCTATGGATACCTCATAGAAACCGAAGCGCGGGACAAGGACGCGGTATCCGCGGCCGCCGTGACAGTGGAGATGGCAGCCTGTTGCATGTCGAAAGGATCCTCACTGCTCGAATACCTGGATGAGTTGTACAGACGGCACGGATACTTCGAGGAATCCCTCGTTTCGAAAACCTTCGAAGGCGAGGAAGGTAAGAAAAAGATGGATGGGTTGATGAACAATCTCCGGTTGAAGCCGCCGGAAACGGTGGGCGGACGTCGGGTGGTTGAAATCAGAGACTACCTGGACGGAAGCATCCGCCGGGGCGGGCAGGTCGAGAAGAACGTGATTAACCTCCCGCGGTCCAACGTCCTGCAGTTTGTGCTTGAAGATACGATTTTCAGCGCGAGACCTTCAGGCACCGAGCCAAAGATTAAGTTCTACGTCTCGAGCTGGGCAGAGCCGGGTATGGAGCTCGCCGCAGCACGAAAAAAAGTGGGAACCACGATTGCCCGTGTAAAGGAAGAGATAGACCGTTTATCGGGATAGAAGCAGCGACGAGATGTCCTCAATAACCGAACCAAGCCAGCTCTTGCGCTGCGAAGAAGTGCTCTCGTGCACCGAATAGAATATCCTGCAAAAACCCTCGATGCCGCAGTATTCGAAAATATCCTCCTGCCAGATCACCGCGAGGGGATGGATTTCCCGGCGTTCCGCGCGGTTTGTGGTACAGTAAACGATACCCTTCTTGCCGGTCAGGAGCCGGTCAAGGCGTTTTGGAAGGAAATCGTCGCCCTCGTAATCGTAGGCGACTCCGGGGCGAAAAACCCTGTCCAGCCATCCCTTCAGGAGCGCCGGTACCTGGCCCCACCAATCGGGATGTATGAAAACTAATACATCTGCATCTTTCACTTCATCCATGTAGGATTGCACGCCTTCGTCAAAACTGTACTTGCGCTTCAGCTCATCCTCGGACAACACCGGATCAAAAGAGTCGCGGTAAAGATCGCGAAAAACGACGGTGTTTCCGGTTGCCCTGACCGCGCCGCACACGGTCTTCGCGATTTTTGCGTTGAAGCTTGATTCGAGCGGATGGCACAGCACGACAAGGACCTTCATTCAAGAAATATAGCAGAAGGTTTTCTTTTTGTTGACCCCGGCCCTGTAGGTTAGTAAGTTAAATACGACAAAAATAGTCCGGATTAGGAGGGATTGTGCCGTTTCATCGTGATACCGAATATGCACTTGCCTGCCTCGCAGAAATGGGAAGCAAAGAGGGCGTCTATTCCGCGCGCCGGTTGTCCGATTCCTGCAACGTTCCCTACGACTTGCTCTGCAAGATACTCCAGCAGCTTGCGCACGCCGGTATTCTCACCTCGGTCCGCGGCCCGAGCGGAGGTTACAGGCTTTCGCATCAACCGGAAGAAATTAAACTTTCGGATGTCATAGAAGCGGTCCACCGGGGGGGCCGGAAGGTCCCCTGTCTCGATGGGAAGCATTGCAGCAGAGAGGGGAATTGTTCTATCCGCGGCGGGGTGATAACCATCCAGTCGATGTGGGATGACATTTTGAGCAGGGTGAGCCTCAAGGAGTTTACCGGAATGAAAGAAACCGTCTCACAGGGGAGTTTTCGATGATATCGAGGAACGAAATAATCGATGCGTTACGAAAGGTGGAAGATCCGGAAATGCTCATGAGCATTATCGATCTTGGCCTGGTGTACAGGGCCGAGGTGGTAGCCGGCAGGGTGGAGATCGATTACACCCTCACGTTTCCGGGTTGCCCGCTGAGCGAAGTGATAGAGAGAGACATTGTGGAACAGATGAAGAGCGTAACCGACCTTGAAGTGCGTACCAGGCTTGTGTGGGAGCCGAGGTGGAGCCCGGACTACATGAGCGATGAAGCGAAGATCAGCCTGGGCTATCCGGTCTGAAAAAGGAGCAAACGGATGAAACTTGAGATACATGACCTCAGGGCGTCAATCGGGGGTAAGGAGATACTGAAAGGGATTGATCTCACCCTCGAGACAGGTGAGATAAACGCCCTCATGGGGCCGAACGGTTCGGGCAAGAGCACCCTTGCGAATGTGCTGCTTGGACACCCGAATTATGAAGTCACCGGCGGGAGAGTGCTGTTGGACGGCATCGACATCCTCGAAAAAACGACGGATGAGCGGGCGAGAATGGGCCTGTTTCTCGCTTTCCAGTATCCGGTGGAGATCGGCGGTATTACGATCGGCAAGTTTCTGAAACGGGCCACCGAGGAGATGTACAAGTCAAACGGGCGGATGGACATCTCGTCCTACCTTTCGGATTTACGCGAGAGCATGAATTTTCTCGAGATAGACCAGCAGTTCATCAACCGCTACCTCAATGAAGGGTTTTCGGGCGGTGAGAAGAAGAGGATGGAGATACTCCAGATGCTCATGCTGAAACCCGCGATAGCAATCATGGACGAGACGGATTCCGGGCTCGACATAGACGCCCTCAAGGTAGTGGCCCGCGGGGTCAACAAGTTAAAAGGAGACAATTTCAGCGCGCTGGTCATCACTCATTATCAGCGGATACTGAAGTTCCTCGAGCCCAACAGGGTGCACATACTCTATCAGGGCAAAGTCGTAATGTCCGGCGGGCCCGAGCTTGTCGACGAGCTCGAAGCCCGCGGCTACGACTGGATCAAGGAGGATACCCATGAATACGTCGCAAACAATTGAGATAGGTGATTACAAATTCGGCTTCTCATTTCCTGACCAATCGGTATTCAAAACCGGGAAAGGATTAAATGAAGAGGTCATAAACGCGATATCCGACCATAAGAATGAGCCGGAGTGGATGAGAAAGTTTCGCCTCAGGTCATACCAGGCGTTTTTGAAAAAGAAGATGCCGAATTGGGGAGTTGACCTCTCAGGTATCGATTTCGACAATATCTACTACTACGCAAAGCCGGTGGCGGAACAACAACGCAATTGGGATGATGTACCTGCAAGCATCAAGGAGACTTTCGACCGTATCGGCATACCCGAGGCCGAGAGAAAATTCCTGGCCGGGGTGGGAGCGCAGTACGATTCAGAGGTCGTCTATCACAATCTGAAAAAGAGCCTCGAGGAGAAGGGAGTCATATTTTCGGACCCCGAAACTGCGGTGCGTGAACACCCGGACATCGTGAGAAAATACTTCGGCACGATCATTCCTTTCTCCGATAACAAATTCGCGGCGCTGAACAGCGCCGTTTGGTCCGGCGGGAGCTTTGTATACGTACCCAAAGGCGTGAGGGTGGACATCCCCCTTCAGGCATATTTCAGGATCAACTCGCAAAACTTCGGGCAATTTGAACGGACGCTTATCATCGCCGAGGAGGACAGCTTTGTGCACTACATAGAAGGCTGCACCGCCCCGGTTTACACGACGGATTCACTGCACAGCGCCGTAGTTGAAATCATCGCTCTTCCCGGCTCACGGGTGAGATATTCCACCATCCAGAACTGGTCCGGCGATGTCTACAATCTGGTGACAAAACGCGCGGTGGCCTATGAAAACGCGACGGTTGAATGGGTGGATGGAAATATAGGGAGCAAACGGACCATGAAATATCCGTCGGTCTACCTGATGGGCGAGGGGGCCCACGGCGAGGTGCTTTCGATCGCCTTTGCGGGAAAAGGTCAGCAGCAGGACACCGGGGGGAAGGCGGTGCACGCCGCGAGCAACACAAGCTCCGTTATCACATCCAAGTCCATCAGCAAGGACGGCGGGATAGCGAGCTACCGCGGGCTGATCAAAGTTGCCGAAGGGCTGAAAAACATCAGGTCACGGGTGGTGTGCGACGCGCTTATTCTCGATGCGAAATCTCACAGCAACACCTTTCCTTATATGGAAATCGAATCTGACGATGTTTCGATGGAGCACGAGGCACGGGTGAGCAGGATCAGCGAAGAGCAACTTTTCTATCTGATGAGCAGGGGGATGAGCGAGGATGAGGCTTCAAAAATGATAGTAAACGGTTTTATAGATCCGCTGGTGAAGCAACTGCCGATGGAGTATGCCGTGGAGCTCAACAGATTGATCGAGCTCGAGATGGAAGGATCGGTAGGTTAACATGAACGATCTATTGGAAAGAGCAGCAGTGAAAGGCTCTATTTTGGAACGCTCCAAACGAATCAATGAGCCCGGGTGGCTTACAACGATAAGAGAGAAAGCGTTTGACGCCTTCGAAAGCATGAGCTGGCCGCAGCCGGATGAGGAGGAGTGGAGAAGGACAAACCTTGACGGGATAGATCTCGATTCCGCGAGGATACTAGCCGCTCTTCAGAAGGCGCCTGCGGTGGACATAAACGGCGCGGAGCTGGAAGCGGCAAGGCCCTTCCTCGAGAGGTCCGCGGGGGAAATGACCGACAGATTCGCGGCGCTCAATCTGAGCCTCTGGTCCGCCGGGAGGCTCGTCTATGTTCCCGATGGGACAGTTCTCGACGAGCCGGTGGTCATTGACTATCCGGGCGACGCGGCGGCCGTGCACAACAGCCATACGCTTGTGGTTTTGGGCCGCGAAGCAAGGGCTACCGTCGTACAGAGATTTTCAGGCGGCGGGGCCGACGCGCTCTGGAACACCGGTGTAACCGTCGGCGTCGGCGACGGCGCCAGGTGCTCGTTCTTGAGTATCCAGGATGTCAACGGCGGTGCGAACTTCTTTCAGCAGTCCAGGTTCTATCTCGACAGCTATGGGGTGCTCGATTCCTTTGAATGCCTCATCGGTGCAAAACTTTCGAAAACCCGCAACGAGGTGTATCTGGATGGGCCGGCCGGAGAAGCGCGCCTTAACGGAATTTTCTACGCCAGAGACGGGCAGCATATGGATATGCGCACCGTCCAGTACCATCTCCAACGGGCCGGCCGCAGCAGGGCGTTGTACAAGGGGGCCGTGTCCGGAAGCGGCAGGAGTATCTATCAGGGATTTATATGGGTTGACGAGGAAGCGCCGGGAACGGATGCGTATCTTACAAACAAGAATCTTATTCTCAATGACGGTGCCCGGGCGGACTCGATTCCGTCCCTGGAGATACGGACGGACGATGTGAAATGCAGCCACGGCTCTACAACCGGGAAGCTCGATGAAGAAGCGCTTTTTTACATGATGAGCCGGGGTTTGAGCCGAGGAGAAGCGAGGAAAGAGCTTATCTCGGGATTCTTCGAAGATCTTATAGCCGGAATGCCCGAAAGTGAGCGGGAACCGGTTCGGTCGAGAATACTCAAGCTCATCGGGTGATGTGCGGGTGACCCGGAAGATGGCGCGGTGGATAGAGGCTATGCAAGAAAAAGACCTGGATGAACAGGCCCGGATCGAGCACGAAGGTAAGGCGTACGCTGTTTTCAGACTTGACGGCGGCGTGTATGCTCTTGACGACGTGTGCTCTCACGAATATTCGAGATTATCAGAAGGAGAAATATGGGATGATGAGGTGTATTGCCCCAAGCACGGATCGCGGTTTTGCATACGTACCGGCGAAGTGAGGAGTTTCCCCGCTTTCAAGCCCGTTGGCTCCTATCCGGTGAAGGTGGAAAACGGTACGATTCTTATCGATGTTGAAGGCTGTGATGAAGCGTAGAGATTTTCCTATCCTCAATCAGACAATCGACCCGAAGCGGCTGGTATACCTGGACAGCGCCGCCACTACGCAGAAGCCTGCTTCCGTCATCGAAGCCCTGAGCTCGTACTACCTGAACGACAACGCGAACGTGCATCGGGCGCAGCATACCCTCGCAACGAGGGCAACAGCCGCGTATGAAGGGGCCCGGAAACGAATCCAGAAATTCATCGGTGCCGAAAGTGATACGGAAATCATCTTTACCCATGGTGCAACCGAATCGATTAACACACTCGCGCGCTCCTTCTGCAAAACCCTTGCGCCCGGAGACGCGGTGCTGCTTTCCGAAATGGAGCACCACAGCAATCTGATCCCGTGGCAGTTGGCCGCCGCCGAGAGGGGTGTAAAGCTGCGCTTTATCCCTTTCACCGAAAAGGGAGAGCTCGAATACGACGCTCTTGAGAGGCTCTGGGACGGTAGAGTAAGAATCGTGGCGGTCACCCATATCTCGAACGTCTTTGGAACAATCAATGATGTCGGAAGAATCGTGGATTTTGC
>JAFGHN010000073.1 GCA_016930115.1 Spirochaetales bacterium
ATTGTATACAGCTATACCGTACTGCATTTCTTGATCGATCCGATTCTCGCATTGAATGAACAAAAGCGAGTCGTAAAGCCCGGCGGCTGGGTAATCGCTGCTGGTGTTCGCGATATTCTTGCGATTATGCGATCTCCTCATTGTCCAAATTGGGAAAGAGCGTGGATTGCCATGAGCAGCTACCATGAAAAAGTAAGTGAACGGTACAAATCCACAAGGGTAAAACCCAGTCGATTTATGGAAGAGGAACGAAAGAAAATCAGTAGTTACATGATGACCTATGCCGACTGGAAAACGGGTCGAAAATGCGCCGGTTGGTTTAAGGAAATCGGACTTAAGAATCTGGAAGTAAGTGTTAAATCTGACTCTGTAATCTATCATGATAGTTTCCGTTTCAAGCCGGGATCATGGGATTTATTGCCGAGAGCAAATCCTGAAGACAAAGATTACGATGAGAGTACCATTCAGGTAGCGGTTGACGACTTATATGCGAAGCTGGTGAAGGACGGGCATATAGAGCAAAGAGCACTTGATGACGCTGCAAAAGAAGTCGTGGCTTGGTACAAGAAACCTCACGCGTTTAGTTTTTTCCCCATAATTTTCGCTGCAGGCCAAAAATGAGCAGAAGACCTCTTTACGGTATCTCATTGTGAAGCGATAGTGCGGAAAGCGTAGAGTCATTCTGCAGTCGAGACATCAAAGATAATTTCCATAATATTTGCACGGGAATATTATGTTTCTGACGGGTTTTCGCGGACGGTTAGCTTAGAATGAAGATTCTATTAAGAATATATAGCTTTACGTGGAAAGAAATAAAAAACATCCTGAAGTACTGGAAAGCTGAAAATGGGACTTCCCTTCAGTCGCGATCATCGTGATCGCTCCTTCCGGGCCGTCCCGGTCGCTAACCTGCCATCCGTGGCAGGTTGCGCTCGCTATCCGCTCGCGCCGCTCCCTCCGTTCAAGTCCCACCAGATATGAAAAAGAACAGGTACCGTCGAGGAACCGACGATCCCTGTTCTTAGCCAGAAATGGGACTTGAACCCATGACCTGCTCATTACGAGTGAGCTGCTCTACCACTGAGCTATTCTGGCGTGGTTGATACAATATACCCAAAACGGCGGATGAATCAACCCACCGGCGGGAACCGAGGTGTTGGGCTCTGCATCAGTAACATCTTACTATACAAAGAGATAAATCCGTGCAAAGAACCTCATGCAACCTCGTATTACGCCGATAATCTAATAGAAGCGGCGGCGCGTTGAAGGTCGGCCGCGTAGAGGCTGTAAAAGCGGCGAGCCGGCGGCCGCGCGCAGGTTTATGGAGCGGCAGGTGAACCGCCCGGCGCAGAAAGGCCGCAGAAAGACTGTACAAACGACGGCAGCCGAAAGATCCGGCGGAGGCGATATGCTCAGAGGCATTTACACGGGCGCCAGCGGCATGGTGGCGCAAATGCACAGGATGGACGTCCTGTCAAACAATCTCGCTAACGTGGACGTAACCGGGTATAAGCGGGACACGTCGATCAGTAAGGCGTTCCCGGAGATGCTGATCAGGCGGATCAACGATAACGGGGTATACAAGTTTCCTTTCGGATCGGCGGAGGTTGCACCGGTGGTCGGCAGGCTGGGGACCGGCGTCGAATACAACGAAGCTTACACGGTTTTCGAGCAGGGAGCGTTGAAGGAAACGGGAAACCCCTTTGATCTTGCGGTTGACGGAGACGGATTTTTTTCTGTTGAGACTGAAAACGGGGAACGGTACACCCGAAACGGGACCTTCATCCTTGGCAAAGAGGGGTTGCTCCTTACAAAGGACGGGATTCCGGTGAGCGGTGAAAACGGCCTGATTCAAATAAAAAAGAACAACTTTGTCATAGACAGCACGGGCCGCGTGTTTCAAAACGGCGCGCTTTCCGATGACCCGCAGCGGCTGGTGTCCGTGGAAGAAAATCAATGGGAATCGATGGAGCTCGTCGACACGCTTAAGATCGTCGACTTTGCCCGCCCAAGATATCTCCAGAAACAGGGCGATTCTCTGTGGATGGACACGATCGAATCCGGGGCCGCCCGGCTGCTGCAAGACGAGAAAAGGCCGAAAATCTACCAGGGATTTCTTGAAGCATCAAACGTGAATCCTGTGAGGGAAATGGTGGACCTCATCGAGGTAAACAGGGCCTACGAGGCCAATCAAAAAACGATACAGGTACAGGACAATCTGGCCGGACGACTCTTGAACGAAACTATACGGGTATAAGAGGTAATTGATTTATGATGAGATCATTATGGACCGCCGCGTCAGGCATGACGGGGCAACAGTTCAATATCGACACGATATCTCACAACCTTTCAAACGTAAACACCACTGGATTCAAAAAAAACCGGGCAGATTTTGAGGATCTGCTCTACCAGAACAGTAGAATCGCCGGCACGCCGGCGACGGAGCTCACCGTAGTGCCGACGGGTATTCAGGTTGGCCACGGAGTGCGTGTCGCCGCCACGCAGAAGATGTTCACCCAGGGCGCACTCCAACAGACCGGAGAGATCTCGGACCTTGCGATCCAGGGCGAAGGTTTTTTCAGGGTCCTTCTCATCGACGGCACCTACGGCTACACCCGGGACGGAAGTTTCAAAATCGACAGCGAAGGGCAGCTTGTGACTTCTAACGGCTACCGCGTGTTGCCCGATGTGGTATTGCCCGAGGATTACGTTCGTGAAAGCTTGACAATAACTCAGGACGGAAGGGTCGGTGTCAAGGTGGCAGGCAGCGATGATCTCATCGATGTCTCGCAGATGGAAATCTATCGCTTCACCAATCCGGCGGGGTTGCAGGCGATAGGCGAAAACCTGTTTAAGCTGACGAATGCCTCGGGAGACGCCATTGGCGGCAGGCCGGGATTTGACGGAATGGGTAAGCTGCAGCACAAGTTTCTGGAGATGTCGAACGTTTCGGTTGTCAGCGAGATGGTCAATATGATTGTTGCACAGAGGGCCTACGAGCTCAACTCCAAGGCGATACAGACGGCCGATACCATGCTCGGTATAGCGAATAATCTGAAAAGGTAGTCTCGCGTGAACCATCTTAGGCGGGTCCTGATCACGATACTGTTGCTGACGGCTTTCCTGGTGGCGGGTATCTGCGAAGTGACGCACGTTTCACTTCGCGAGTTTAATGACCAGACCGATGACTTCTTTCTTGAGCAGCTTCTCAACTTTCTCGAGACGGTCACCGACTTCAGCGACTCCGGTCTGGAGGTGGAGTTGGTAGGGAAACTTCCGTCGATAACTCCGGGACGGAGTCTGGATTTCTATCTTATCGATACGAATGGAGAGGATTTCGCGGTACTCTACCGGCACCGCGGCGAGGCGAGTTACAAACGTGCGGCGCTCATCGTGAAAGAAGCGCCGGTAGACAGAGATATCACGGCTCAAGATGGATCATCTGCTGAGCCGGATTTTGCAGCGGTACCTTACCGGATAGAAAAAGGTGAGCACGTAAACGTTTCGATTTCCGCCGGTTCAATTCGTCTCGATATCGGCGGAGAGGCTCTTCAATCCGGAATCGCAAATGAACGGATACGGGTGAAAGTGCTCGAAACAGGGAAAGAGCTGATTGGGACCGTCACCGGGCCGCTGGAGGTACGCATTGATCAGTAAGAGAGTCCTCTTCCTGCTGCTGTTTGTTTTCCTCCACTTCCAGGCTTTCTCCCAGGATGAGATGACCGTCCGTTTGAAGGATATCGCCTATCTGCAGGGCATCAGGGAGAATCAGCTCGTGGGTTTTGGGTTGATCACCGGGCTTCAAGGAAACGGTGACGGCTCCAACTCGGCGCTTCTCAAGAATGTACTCTCTAACCTGCTGTCATCCTTTTCAATCTCCATCGAGGCGGATGATATAACCAGCAGGAATACCGCAGTGGTCATGGTAACCGCGGACATCCCCGCGTTTGTAAGGCCCGGCGACAGAATAAGCGTGCATGTTTCAAGCCTTGGCGATGCGCGGAGCTTGCGTAACGGGGTGCTCTTGCAGACTCCTCTGAAGGCCTCAAACGGCGTCACCTACGCCGTTGCCCAGGGCCAGGTGGGCGGCAGCGAATCGCAAATCGGGCCTGAGACTGTAAGCACCATACCCGGTGGAGCCATCGTAGAGCGGGAGGTGCTGTCGACCTATCTGGATAATGACAGAGTATCGATAATACTTCGCAATCCCGATTTCACCACCGCGTCGCGAATCGCCTCGTTGCTCAAAAGCAGATACCCTGAGGAAACCGTAGAAGCGATCGATGCTTCGCTCATACAAATATCGTTGCCTGAGGATGCTTTGGAAGATACCGTGGGATTTATCTCGAGTGTTGAAGAACTCGAAGTAGTGCCGGACGCACCCGCGCGAGTGGTTGTCAATCCGCGGACCGGTATCGTTGTTGTGGGAAAAAACGTGAAAATCGGCCGTGTGGCGGTGACCTACCGCGGCACCAAGGTCGATATCGGGGTTCCGAGAACCCGGAGTGCTTCCGGAGAAGAACAACATGTCCTCAGCTTTCCTGATTTACCGACGGTTGATGAATTGGTGAACCTGCTCCAAACCACGGGGCTGGATACCGATACTATAATAGAGATACTGAAAGCCATCGAGCAGGCCGGCGCTTTGTACGGGCGTCTGCTTATCATGTAGGAGAAGCGATGATCAACCTGGATATAGCGCGCATGCAGTATGAAAACATACAGCCTCAGCGGGCGGTGGCAAGCGTCCACACGAACACGCGTGACGAGGCCCTCCACAGAGCCTGCCAGGATTTTGAGGCGATATTTGTAAAACAGATGCTCAAATCAATGAAAGGCACCATCAACAAAAGCGGGTTCCTCGACGGTGGCTTTGCCGAAGAAGTCTACGACGACATGCTCTACGATGAATACGCAGACAAGATGGTCACCTCGGCGGGATTCGGAATTGCCGATACCTTGTACAATCAGTTATCATTTAGTGCTCACAGTGAGGGAGATAAGTATAAAAATTTATACACCTGATCTCCTTTATTCGTTTCGACGGCGAGCAAGCGCGTCATAACTATTTATGTCGAAAGTAAATATTTTTGTTTCATGGTTCCTCTGTATAGTTGGCACACATGTTGCTATATGTAATGGAGGAATTGAATATGAGTGAACAGGGCACCGAAGGCACTGAAGGAAACGATGCCTTGCAGGCGTATTTCAAACAGATAAAGAACACTACCCTTCTCACGTTCGAACAAGAGCTGGCTTTGTCGAAGAAAATACAGAATGGAGATGAAGAGGCAAAGCAGAGACTCATAGAGGCAAATCTTCGCCTTGTTGTGAAGATAGCGAAAAGCTATATAACGCCGGATGTAAGTTTTCTCGACTTGATCCAGGAAGGGAACCTTGGCCTGATACGGGCAGCCGGAAAATACGACTACCGGAAGAACGTGCGGTTTTCCACCTACGCGGCGTGGTGGATCAAGCAATCTATCGTAAGGTCGCTGTCAAACAAGCGCCGGGCGATACGGCTGCCACACCGGAAAGAAGAGGCGCTTAAGAAGATACAGAAGACTTTCTACCTGCTGAACCAACGGCTGCTGCGGAAACCTTCCGTGGAGGAGGTCGCGGAAGAACTCCGCATGAAAGCTGAAGACGTATCTTCCATTCTGAACGCTGCATCACCGGTGGCATCTCTTGATAGCGAAAGTCACTTTGAATCAGGGAGCCTTCTGGACGTGTGCGAGGATAATTCCTTCAGTCCGGATGGCGAGCTGATGGCAAAGAGCATGCGGGAAGAAACGATGAAGTTTCTCGAACACCTGTTGGAGAAGGAAAAGCAGATTCTTCTGTACAGATTTTCCTTCTACGGCGGCAAGAGATACACCTTGAAGAAGATCGGGGAGCAGTTGGGGATAAGCCCGGAAACCGTCAGGCAGATAGAGATGCGGGCCAT
The DNA here is from genome assembly GCA_016930115.1 of Spirochaetales bacterium. Lineage (GTDB taxonomy): Bacteria > Spirochaetota > Spirochaetia > ARS1246 > ARS1246 > JAFGHN01. The sequence continues at coordinate 5,948 of JAFGHN010000073.1, forward strand.
CAGGAAGCTTCGAGAGCACGCCGAGGAATTACGGGAATACGTTTACAACTGACGCGCCGCCGACAAGAATGCTAATTGACCGTCGGCGCCATTGAACGTATCTTGCTCTGAAGCGTGCGAAAACAGAAAAGAACGATTTACACGATAATCTTACTCACCGTTATAGCGCTCATGTTGGGCGTGATTCTGGCGTTGTTTCCCGGGGAAGAAGAACCCAAGCCGGCCGCGGATACGAGTGCAGAACCGATGGCTTCTGAAGCCGAGGACTACGGCGATGTGGTAATAGAGCCGGCTGTTGAAGAAGAGACCCCTGCAGCAGCTATCGAGAAGAAACCTGGAGGCAAGCTGTTCATTGTCATAGACGATGTGGGAAACAACCTTTCGGATTTGCAGACCTTCTTGAACCTCAAGGTGCCCCTCACCTTCGCCGTTATGCCCGGGCGGGCTTTTTCAGAAGAGTCCGTGAAGCTGATCAGAGAGGCCGGACTCGATATTATTCTGCATCAGCCGATGGAACCGGTAGGGGGGCAAAATCCGGGGGACGGAGCAATAACGACTGGCATGGATCAGAATGAGATTTACAGGATACTTGATAAGAATCTTGCGGCTTATCCGGCGATCAAGGGCATGAATAATCACATGGGCTCCAAAGTCACCGCCGACCTGCCTACGATGAAGGCCGTCATGTCGTACCTGAAGCAAAAGGACATGTTCTTTCTCGACAGTGTGACGACGAACCAATCGGTGGCCGAAGAGGTTGCTTCGGCGGTTGGCGTGCCTTTTGCCAAAAGAAACTCAATATTCCTCGATAATGACGTCGACAAGGCGTCGGTGGAGAAGGCATTTTATTCGGGAACGGAAGTCGCATCGGCGAAAGGCGCGGCGATCTTGATCGGGCACGTAAAAACCGGAGCGCTGGCGGAGGTTATTGCCGATGCGTCGGCGGAGCTCGAAAAGAAAGGCTACACCTTTTACGGCCTGTCATTTCTTTTCAAAGAGGACGGTGGCGGTTGAAAATCATCGGTATCGAAACCAGTTGCGACGAATGTTCTGTGGCCGTAGTAGAGGACGGCAAACGCGTACTGAGTAACGTCGTGGCTACTCAGCTCGATATTCACCGGCCGTTCAACGGTGTGGTGCCGGAAATTGCCTCGAGAACGCACACGGAGTGGATCTGGCCGGTAGTGATGAGGGCGATCGCCGATGCAGGGATTCAGAAGAGCGATATCGACGGGGTGGCGGTAACCAACAGGCCGGGGCTTGTGGGCTCGCTGCTCGTGGGGCTGTCCTTCGCAAAGGGTTTTGCCTATGCGATTTCCAGGCCACTTATCGCAGTAGACCATATACTCGCTCATATCTACGCCGCTCATCTGGAACATGAGATTGCCTACCCCTACCTGGGTCTTATCGCTTCCGGCGGACATACGATTATATCGAGGATGGATGATTTTGACGCGATAACCGTTCTGGGAACCACTATCGACGACGCATGCGGTGAAGCCTTCGACAAGGTTGCAAAACACTACGGATTCGGCTACCCCGGCGGTCTGGCTATCGACAAACTTGCGCGCATGGGGAACCGTGGCGCTTACAATTTCCCGGATCCGTCTCTGCACAAAGGAGAACACACTTACGACGTTTCGTATTCGGGGCTGAAAACGGCGGTAATCAACCAGCTGCATCAATTCAAAAACGACGAAGGCGATACCCGGCCGGAAGACATCGCAGCGTCTTTTGAAAAGGCGGCGATCGACATGCTCATGAAGCGCGTTTCGAAGGCCCTTCGCGATGAGGGACTGCAGCGGCTGGTCGCGGGCGGAGGAGTGGCGGCAAATACGTATCTCAGGGAAATTGCCGGCTCCCTCCCGGGTGTGCAGATTTATTTCCCTTCGCTCAAGTTGTGCACGGACAACGGCGCGATGGTTGCCGGGATAGGCTATCACTATCTGAGGAATAATCTCAGCTCGAGTAGAAGCGTCAACGCCTATTCCCGGGTGGACGATTTCAAGAAAAGCTACCCCTGACAGTTGCTGCCGCAGCTGGACTATATACGAGTCCAAAAGTAGGATGTCAATACTATGGACAGAAACTACAATTTCGACGCCGCTATAAGGCGGGTGCCCGATTTTCCAAAGAAGGGCGTGCTTTTTTATGATCTCACAAGCGTTCTGTGCAATCCCGAGGCCTTTTCCTACAGCCTTGACCGGATGAACGAACTTTTCGGCGCGGCGGGCTTCGATGCGGTTGCGGCCGTTGAAGCCCGGGGATTTCTTTTTGCGGCGCCTTTCGCCAGAGAGGCGGGCCTTCCCCTGGTGCTTGTGCGGAAAAAGGGAAAGCTTCCGGGAAAAACAGCCGGAAAGAAATTTGCCCTTGAGTACGGTGAAGATGAGATTGAAATTCACGTCGACGATATCCGGGACGGATGGCGCATTCTTCTTGTGGACGATCTCATCGCGACCGGCGGGACGATCAAAGCCGCGGCAGAGTTGCTCCTTGAGGCCGGCGCCGGTTTGGTAGAGATTTTTGCGGTTGTCGGACTTCCCTTCCTCAACTACAAGAAAGTGCTCAAAGACTACCGCGTTACCACCCTTATCGAGTATTCAAACGAGTGAGCGCACCCG
>JAFGHN010000337.1 GCA_016930115.1 Spirochaetales bacterium
AAAATTTAGCCTTGCATATACCAGCAAGGAGATCCTGCTTAAGTATTATGTAACGGAAGACTACTTCAAAGCAGAAAAGACAAAGACCAATGAGATGGTCTGCGAGGATTCATGCGTTGAGTTTTTCGTTTCACCGGCAGATGATGGAATCTATTATAATCTTGAATTTAACGGTATAGGAACATGCCTGATGGGCAGTGGAGCCGGAAGGGAGGACAGCACAAGGGTGGATCCCGGAATAGTAGATGGTATAAGGAGAAAAACATCGGCTCACCTCAGGGCAACTGAAGAGAAGAAAGGGAAGTTCTCATGGACGCTTACCCTCGCAATTCCCTTCAAAATCTTTTTCAGGCATGATATCAGCGGGCTGAAAGGAAAAGTTTTCAGGGCAAACTTCTATAAATGCGGGGATAAGCTTTCCGTTCCGCATTATGTCACTTGGAATCCTGTGGAGACCAATACTCCTGATTATCACCGTCCTGAGTTTTTTGGATTACTGAAGTTTGTCTGATACAACATCGGCAAAATAAAATAAACAGAGAACAAATGAAAAATTGACAGGCCTTTATGAGACATGAATTTAATATGGTTGCACTATCCATTAACGCCCATCCCGATGATGCTGAAGCATGGAATGCAGGTGTTCTGAAGCTTCTCAAAGACAAAGGTTATGAGATAGTTACTGCAACTTTGACAGGTGGTGATCTTGGTGGTTGTAACATGACCATGGAGGAGACAGCTAGGGTAAGGTATGAGGAAGCTAAGGTCCTCGATGCAGAGTACCACTCTCTCGGTGGCATAGAACCTCGCAGAATAAACGGCGCGACCGCAGCTTTTGCGGTAGCACCGCTTATTTGCACAACGCTTTCCACTTTTACATTTGCACCCGTCGTAATGAAAGTTGCGATAAGGGCGGTAATGTCGGTCCTGTATGGCACCCCAATAGAGATCGTCGTATCGGTAATGACTCGTTGGGTTCGGTGTTGTAGGCAACACCTTTGAACTCAGCCAGATTCTGGACAACGCTTTTGTCATCGGCAAGCTTCAAACACTCTCCCACTTCGGTTCACCTTTTGTCTTTCGCCTCTTTTTCCATCTTTCGAGGACGTTGATAGTTCCCCGGTCGGAATCAATGTTCTAAGACTTGCGAGCCACAACCTCGCCTCGTCTCATACCCGTGTTGGCAGCAAAGAAGAAACAGGTGTAGGCAACATTCGTTTTCCAGGCTCCAAGCCCGTCAGATGGAAACAGCTTCCGTATCTTCTCGGTGGTAAAAGCGCCGCTTTCGTTGTCGGCTCGTTCTCTGAAAATACCGATCTTGTTGATCGTCGAGTTGGCGAGCCCCTTTTTGACTATTCGGTTTCTGAAATCAACGATGTCGCCTTTGCGAACTACTCCGAGTTTTCGTTAGGCTTATGTACGGCGTAACTCATTTGGTCCGTTATGTGGCTGATACCGTTTTCTTACGAGATCACGAATCACCAGCGATATCGAAAGAGCGGCCGGAACGATCAGACAGATGACCACCACCGTGTCCACCGTATCGTCCGGCAGCCTTATCGGCGTGAGCTCGTAGAGCAGGAACTGGATATACGACGCCGGAGGATCGCCGTAGCCCAGAGCCTCGCGTACCTGCCAATGCCAATCGGTACAGGGACAGTAACCGAACCCGTACCAGATGCCCAGGATGAACCAGGAAAAGGCGGTCGATCCCAACAGGATGAGATGCGGCACCCGCGTTTTCTTCCAGATCCATCCGGTGAGGTTGAATACGATGATCGTGGTATGCAAGGCAAAGAAGAATATGTTCAGGAACTTGTATATCCCCACCCCGCAGATGGTAACGGGCAATGAGCCGGCAGTCAAACTATTGATTCACGTTGCCATGCGCTCTTATATTCAATGTATTTCGCGGCACATGTTAGCAAGGAGACCTTATGATACGGAACCAATGGTACGTGATCCTCGAGTCAAAGGAAGTTGATCGCAAGCCGCGCAAATTCAGAAGAATGGGTGAATCGCTCGTGCTTTGGCGCGATCAGGAAGGCAAGGTTGCATGTCTCGTCGACAGGTGCTGTCACCGGGGAGTGGCGCTTTCCGCGGGAAAAATCGTGCAAGGCAAGGTCCAGTGCCCGTTTCACGGGCTCGAGTACGATGGGAGCGGCGCGTGCACCTGCATCCCCGCCAACAGCCGGATTGCCGCGGTTCCGGACAATTGTCGGGTGCCCGCGTATCCGGTGCATGAAGAACACGGATGGATCTGGATCTGGTGGGGCGATGCGGGAACCGGGCGGTCACCGGACACACAGCCGGGAGATGAGGTGTCAACTCTGGCCCACAACGCCGGAATTACACAGCCCGAGTCCACGCCGTTGTATTTCCCGGACATAGACGGGCATTTTTCCATGGCCACCGTGAAGGACCCGTGGAACACCCATTACAGCAGGGTCCTCGAGAACCAGCTTGACGTGGTCCATTTGCCCTTCGTCCATCATAATACGATCGGCAGAGGCAACCGGACGGTGGTGGACGGCCCCGGAGTCGAATGGATCGACGGGCGGATGCTCTATACGTATGTTTTCAACCGCGTTGACGACGGCACGCCGCCCCGGACCCCGCGTGAGGTGCCGGTGCCCCCGCCGGACAGTGATTTCAAGATCGAGCTCATCATGCCGAATCTTTGGGAAAACCGGATCTCCGGGAAACTGCGTATCGTCGCGGCGTTTGTTCCGGTGGATGAGGAGCACACTGTCCTGTATCTGCGGACGTATCAGCGCATCCTGCAGGTTCCGGTGTTTCGAAGCCTGTTCAACCGGATGATGTGCCGGTCCAACCTCTTTATCGCCCATCAGGACAGGCGCGTGGTCCAGACGCAGGTGCCCAGGCGAAGCGCCCTCCGGGGCGGAGAACAGCTGATCCAAGGTGATCTGCCCATCATCGAGTACAGAAGAAAACGAGATGAGCTGCTGGACGCCGCGGCCGGAGAGAGACGATAGCTCAACAGGCGCAGCGGCTGCACCGAGCAAAGGGTCTCGCCTGGCAAAACCGAGGTACTGAATCGAGGTTCTAGAGAAACCTCATGATGAGTGCCGCAGCCACGGATACAGCACCTATCGCGACGATGATGAACATGAAGATGTTATAACGCGTTGAATAGCCTTCCAGCATCTGTTTGCTGTAATACATATCGACCCCCTGGTCTTTGTACATCCTGATAAGGCCGTCAAGGATCGTGACACGCAGCTTCTTCCCCTTCTGTAGCCCAAAAACAACCGCGATATTCACGAAAACCTGGAGGATGATAAAGATAAACATCAGCACGGTTTCAGTGGTATCCGGATCCTCGCCTGCGATTCCGGAGTTGACCGCGAGGATCACCAGGTTCAGCACTATCGCCGCGAGTACGAAAACTGTGTCCGTCCGGGCGCTCTGTTTGAGTTCGCTTGTCAGGTGTTCGTGGACTCTCTCAATCATTAATCGCCTCCTTCACATTCCGGTGGAGTGCACACACAGAATAATCTCGATAATCCGTCTACTTGTCTATTGTGCCGACATGTGTTTTGATGGGGCCGTTGGAAAATATGATCAATTTGAGCAGGGATTGCGGCAACGCGTCGCGGTATTGAGTGCGGTCGCGCGAAGGCCTGTGCCTGTTCGGGGATAGAATGGTGCGATCACTCGGAATCTGTATCGGCGCTTCGAGCGTTACCTCTGCAATCGTAGAAAAGAACGGACATCCTGCAACTGTTCTCAAGACGGATTCGATCATTCACGACGGAAACCCGGAAGTTGTGGTGAGTACCATTCTCGACGAAGCGCGGCGTGACGGAATCGACAGGCTCGCGGTGACGGGAAGGAAGTTCAGGAGCATGGTCGCTGCCGCGACTATCCCGGAGCCCGAGGCGGTCGAGCGGGCGTACCGGTTTGTGCTGCACGGGTCGCCGGCGGATTTGATCGTCAGCGCCGGCGGCGAGACGGTGATGGTCTATCTGCTCGACTCCAACGGCCGTATCTCCGATGTGGCGACCGGCAACAAATGCGCCTCCGGTACCGGCGAGTTCTTCCTTCAACAGTTGAAGCGCATGAATATCGGTCTCGATGAAGTATCCACGGTGGCCAAGGTTGACGATCCGTTCCATGTATCCGGCCGCTGCTCGGTCTTCTGCAAAAGCGACTGCACCCACGCGCTCAATAAAGGCATTCCGCGAGAAAGGGTAGTGGCGGGTCTGGCGGACATGATGGCGGGAAAGATTCACGAGCTCGTGCACCGGGTCTCGCTCACTCTCGGCAGAGAACCATCGGTAATCTTAGTGGGCGGCTCATCGAAAAACAAATTGATGATCCATTCACTTCAAGCGAGGCTCCGGGATCTCAAGGTGCCGCCCCACGCGCCGTGCTTTGAAGCTCTTGGCGCATCGCTCTGGGCGCTCGACAACGCGGATGCCGCGGTAACCGCCGGCGCGATTGCGATATGCAAGCCGGAAAGCTCCTTCTCCCGGCTCGCCTCATTGAAGAAATTCACTGATCGTGTTGAGTTCCGCGCGGCGTATCGCGATACCGCCGTCCTCGGCGAGCGTTGTATCCTCGGGCTCGATGTCGGCTCTACAACTACAAAGGCGGTGTTGATTCCCGCTGAACGGAGAACACCGGGAGGCAAAGAAGATGTCCCGATTCTGGCGGGCGTGTATCTCCGGACAAACGGAGACCCCGTCGGCGCTTCGCGGCAATGCTACGCGGGACTTCTGGAACAGCTGCCCGGCAGTATCGAAATCATCGGGCTGGGAACCACCGGTTCGGGGCGTCAAATTGCCGGCCTTCACGCCTTGACGCCGTCGGTCATCAACGAGATTGTCGCTCACGCCACTGCGGCCGCTCATTACGATGAAAAGGTGGATACGATCTTCGAAATCGGCGGTCAGGATGCCAAGTACACCTTCCTGACGAACGGTGTGGCCTCCGACTACGCGATGAACGAGGCGTGCTCCGCGGGAACCGGCTCGTTTCTTGAAGAAGCGGCGGCGGAGTCGTTGAACATCAAAACAGTAGAGATCGGCGGCTATGCCCTCGAGAGCGACGCGCCGGCCAACTTCACCGACCAGTGCGCAGCGTTTATCAACAGCGACATCAAAAGCGCGATCCAGGAAGGCGTGAGCCTTGAGGATATCGCTGCGGGGCTGGTCTATTCGATCTGCATGAATTACTCGAACAGGGTGAAGGGCGCGCGCGCGGTGGGAGAGCGGATCTTCATGCAGGGCGGTGTCTGTTACAACAAGGCGGTGCCCATCGCGATGGCGGCGCTGACGGACAAACCGATTATCGTACCTCCGGAGCCGGGGTTGATGGGCGCTTTCGGCGTCGCGCTTGACGTGAAGAAAAAAATCGAGATCGGTCTCCAGGAACCGCTCTCCTTCAATCTCGAGAATTTGGCCGGAAGGGAAGTCATCTACAAAGAACCCTTTGTCTGCCGCGG
>JAFGHN010000012.1 GCA_016930115.1 Spirochaetales bacterium
GATGCGGTTTCCACATATCCCTTCTCATGGGCAAAGGCGATCGTTTTCTCCTGCCAGTTTTTCAGTTTCGAATACTGGGCAAAATACCCGTTGATGAGATCGGCCGCCTCGCCTCGCGTCATGCCCGACCGCTCCGAAAGGCCAAAGGCGGATATACCGTAGAGAATCCCGAAGTTGACGGTTTTCGCGTGGCGCCTCATGTCCGGGGTGACGCCTTCGAGTCCGACACCGAACAGGCCCATCGCGGTGGCGGAATGGATATCGTATCCATCCTGGAAAGCCTTGATCATCGACTCTTCGCCACTCAAGGCCGCGGCAATCCGCAGCTCTATCTGTGAGTAGTCAGCCGCGAGAAGGACACTCGATTCGTCCCCGGCCACAAACGCGCTGCGGATTTCTCTCCCAAGCTCGGTACGGACCGGGATGTTCTGGAGATTCGGATTGTGGGATTGCATCCGGCCGGTGGCAGTCACCGCCTGTTCATAGGTCGTGTGAACCCTCCCTGTTTTCTCGAAGATAGCGGACGGAAGCGTATCGAGGTAGGTCGATTTCAGCTTGGTCTTTGCCCGGTATTCGAGTATCTTTCCAACTATTTCATGGCGGTGCGCAAGCCCGAGGAGCACCTGTTCGTTCGTAATGTACTGTCCGGTTTTCTTTGTCTTCTTTGCTCTCGCGTCGAGTCTCAGTTTGTCAAACAGGATCTCTCCGAGTTGTCTCGGTGAGTTAAGGTTGAACGATTCGCCCGCGAGCTCTTCGATTTCTGCGGCGGCTTTGTCGATTTCGGCGCCGAGCTGCCTGGAGAGCCTGTTGAGCTCGTTTACGTCCACCTTGACACCCGCCGTTTCCATTTCAACGAGCACCGGTATCAACGGACACTCGATGTCGTGAAAGATCTTCTCCTGCCCCTTCTCGGGAATAAGCTTGTCGAAAACCGTTTTCAGGCGCAGCGTCACGTCGGCGTCTTCACAGGCGTACTCGGCCACGCTTTCCACCGGGACTTCACGCATGGTTTTCTGATCGGGCCCCTTCTCACCGATAAGTTCTTCGATGTGAACCGTCTTATAGGAGAGAAGCTCCTCAGCCAGCGCGTCCATAGTGCGCCGGGACTCGGGTATGCAGAGGTAGGCCGCTATCATCGTATCGTAAAAGGGACCGGACACGCGCCGGCCGTGCCAACGCAGCACCGAGAGGTCAAACTTGATATTGTGGCCGACCTTTGTCACCTCGCGATTATCGAAAAATGGTTCGAGCTCGCGCAGAATGGCTTCACCCACCTCGCGCGCTTGAGGAAATAGGAGAAAATGCCCGCGGCCGGGTTGCCACGAAAAAGCGATACCGACGATATCACAGGTTTTTTCGTCAAGCCCGGTAGTCTCGAGATCGAAGCAGACGAGTTTTTGTTTCAGCAGGTCCGCTATGAAATCGCGCCTGCGGTCCGCCGAATCGACAACCGTATACGTGTGTTTTGCGCTGTGGATGTCATCCAGCGATCGGCCGGAGAGCGCAGCCGCACCGGAGCCCTCAAGGAGACGTTCCGCCAGTGATCTGAATTCCAGCTGTGAAAAGATCCTGGCAAGAGCGTCGTTGTCCCATTCCTGTCTTTCCAGCTCATCAAGAGTCTGGGTAACGGGGACATCACAATTTATCGTGGCCAGCTCTTTGGAGAGCCGGGCCTGTTCCGCGTTTTCTTCGAGGCTCTGCCGTTGTTTGCCCTTGATTTCATCCAGATGCTCGTAAACCCCCTCTATCGAGCCGTACTGCTTGATCAGGCTCTGGGCGGTCTTCTTCCCGATACCCGGTACGCCCGGGATATTGTCACTCGAGTCACCCATGAGCCCAAGAATGTCCACGATCTGCCGGGGCGCCGCAATTTCCCACTCCGCACAAACCTCCTCCGGCCCGAGGATATCGAATCCGTAACCTTTCGCCGGTTTGCAGAGGTAGGTCTTACGGTCGACAAGCTGAGCGAAGTCCTTGTCCGGTGTGACCATGTAAGTCTCGTACCCTTTCTCGGCGGCCCGCTTTGAAAGCGTCCCCACAACGTCGTCGGCCTCCCAGCCCGGGTACCGCAACACCGGAATATTCATCGCTTCGCACAGGCTGTTGATGTAGGGGAGCGCTACCTGCAAGTCTTCGGGCATCGCTTCCCTCGTGGCTTTGTACGGCTCGTAGATTTTGTGCCGGTGGGTGGGTTCGGAAGTATCAAACGCCACGGCGATGTGGGTAGGTCCGTGGTTTTTGAGCAGATCGATGAGCACGTTTGTAAACACGAACACCGCCGAAGTATTCAGGTTTCCGGCGGTAAGCCGGGGATTCCTGATAAACGCAAAATGACCGCGGTAGGCAAGGGCCATTCCGTCTATAAGAATGAGTCTTTTCTGCATAGGGACAGGCTACATCAACGGGATGTTTTCGGCTACAGCCGGCGCGGCTTTAGTGCTGGTCCGGGTATCGCTCCCGCACCTGTTTGAGTTGCGGGATGATCTCAAAGAAGATCTCGACAAATTCAGGATCGAATTGTGTCCCGGCTGATTTCTTGATTTCTGCGATAACGTCGTCGAAACCCCAGGCCTTCTTGTATACCCGGCGCGAGCAAAGCGCGTCAAAGACGTCCGCAAGAGCGACAATCCGGCCGAAGAGAGGTATCTCCTCGCCATTACGGGGATTCTTCCTGAATTGCGCTTCTATTTTTTTCGGGTCGTCACTGTCAAGATCGATGAAACCGGGATAACCGGAGCCGTCCCACCACTCATGATGGGTGAGAGCCACCTCCTGCGCGATTTCGTCAAATTCGGACTGGTGATCGGAGAACAATCGAGCACCCTGATAGGTATGAGTTTCCATAATGCGGCGCTCGTCGTCGGTAAACGGTCCCGGCTTCTTCAAGATCAGGTCGGAAATCGCCACTTTGCCAACATCGTGCAACATCGCCACCATCCGGAGGATGTCCCTCGTTTTCTCACTCTCCCTTCTTTCGACGCGATGATGATGCGCCCATCGGTCGTATAGCTCGACCGCGTACGCTCCAACCCGGTTGACATGCGCGCCGGTCTCCCCGGGATCGCGGAGCTCGGCCATGCTGTTCATGCGAAGCAGGATCGCTCTGGTCATCTGGGCACGCTGCAGGGCAAGGGCGGCGTTTGCGGCGAAATGATCGGCAAAAAGCTCGTCGGTTTCGTCGAAACATCGTTCGTTCCCTGAGTCATCCTTGGGGTTAATCAACTGCAGCACGCCCAGAATGTTGCCGGTGTTCGTACACAGGGGGAAAGTCAGAGTCGAAATCGTCTTGTATTTGGTAATCCTGTCGTACGAAGGATCAAAGCTGTACGGCGCGTCATCGCTGATCGCGTACATGTCCGGTATATTGAGAATCTTCCCGGTCGCGGCGACATACCCGGATATCGAATTCTTGTCGATGTCGACGCTGAAAAACGAATAGATGAGCTTCTGCCCGGGGGGAAGCGTTTTCTGTTTTGAGTCGTTCTGGGCGTACTTGAAATCGAGCTTGTTCCCGTTGCGGATATAAATTGTGCCGGCATCGGCGCCGACCGCTTTGCGGGCTTCCTTCAGTATACGCTCGAGAAGAATATCAAGATCCTGAATCTTGTTTAAATCAGAGTCGATACTGATGATCTGTTTGAGTCTGGTGTTCTCATCGGACATAGTATCTTCACAACTACTTTACTAATATCGGCAATTTGCCCGATGAAGTCGACTATAAACCCCGTCTCCGGCCGCTATTTAGAAAAAGTAGGAACCTATCACCGATACTCCCGAGATATCGGCACGTTCTTCCGCAGATATGTAGACGAACTCGACGGCGATAAATACCTCCATCCCGGGAGGTATTCCGCGCTCGTCGTGGACAGTGGTGTAGTAACAGCGATTGTTTGTGGCCAAAGAGAGGGAAATGGCCGCGCCGCAAACGGGAACGGGGGTCGGATTCTCGATGCTGAGAATTACCCGGCCGGCCCGGCAATAATCATCGCCGTACTCGGCAAAATCACCCACGGTGATGACGATATCGTCAAAGACCGGTGTATCGGCCGCGCAGGCACAAAGCAAGACGCCCAGCACCGCAATAATCCTTTTCACATTGTCCCCCACGAAAATGCAACGCCGGCCGACACCGACGCCGGCGCAACCGGATACCACAACTCCTTCTGCGCAAAGAAGGATGCAGTGAACCTTTGTTTTTGCAGGTAGATACCGGTCCGGGCTGTGATCGAAGGCCGGACAGGTGCGACAGGATTGTACTTCCCGACATCTGTGTTTGTCCCAAGCTCTATCGATATAAGGTCGTTCAGAACGGCAATAACCGCGATAGAACAGCCCCCGCCGGCAAAGTCCCATCCTTCGCCCGGCAACTGAGGAGCGACCGCGGCGTGCAACGAGAGCTTGAGCGCCACCGGATCGCGGATCGCGGCGGCGCTCACCGTGGCCCCGACAGCCGGACCGGAAATACCCGGTACGACAAAGTGAGCACAGCCGCGGACGCTTAACGCGTCACGTCTGCCCGTAATCCCAAGATCGATTCTGGCGCCTCCGGCCGCCCAGTCGAGCGAGACCATTCCGTGAAACGGATACCCCGCCTCAATTGCAAAAGGACAGGAAACGCCGATGGAGATGCGGTCGAACAGAAATATCTCGGCCTCTAACACCGGCCGGAAAACCACCCGCCACAGCTCGCGACCGGTGGCACCGTCGGCTATATCCGTACCGATTGTCAGAGAAACGGCGTATGCCGGCAGCGGCGCGATGGAAATTCGGTTTGCCGGCGGGGAGCTCCCGGTCTCTGCAAACGCGCGCGCTACCGAGCATGCGGCCAAGAGGACAAAGGCAAGCGAGATCAGCCGCTTCATTGCCGGCACCAGGAGAGGAGTGATTCCATACGCCGGCCGGTCTCACTCACGGCGCGCGCGACGGCCTGGGATTCCAGTATGCCCCCCGGATGAAACGCCGCAAGGGCTGTCCGGCTCCACGATGACAGAAACTCTTTGACAACGACTGCAATAGAGCCGCGCGACGGGTCGCCAAGTACCGCAAAACCGTCGATCTCACCCACATAGAGGACGAAATGACCCGCATCAACGTTGAGATGAACGATTACCGGCCCGTAGATCAAGGCGGCTTCTCTGAGCTCGCTGTAATCAAGCTCAAAACCGCCGGCGGTAAATCCTAGACGCCCGAGCATTACCTTGAGCTCATACATCGAAACGCCTTGCGCCGTCGGTTCTGCCTCTTCATCTTCACCGAAGAGAAGTTTCATTAACATCTCTTCCGACACTTCAATGCCCCAGTAGATTGAAGCGAGACTCGAAGCAGATGCGATACCGCAGGAGAGGTCGGATTGTTGCTCGAACACAGCGGTAAATCTGATTTCATCAAACGGACGTATACTCATGAGTAACGCCAAAACCCACGGGTTCCACGCTGAGATCATTCGGCGAGGTACTCAGCCAGAACCGAGTCCGCGTTTTCAGAAACAAGGTTACCGTAATCCGCGAGAATTGAAGCAGTCGCACTGTTGCCGTTGACAAAAACACGGTCCACGTTTCTTAACGTTTCGAGCGCAGTGACATCACCAGCGTTTATCTCGATGCCGTTGTAGGAGATGTCGACGCATTCGAGCGTCTCCGGCACGTGTATGAGCCGCGGCACCCGCACAAGGTCACAGATACGAAACGCAAGGTACTTCAGGCGCTGATTCGTCTGAAGGTCGAGGGGATCTTTGAGAAAAGAAAGCCCGTAGCCGCTCTCCCAATCGTCGCAAAACTCAAGATGCACGAGCTCGATTTCCGGCATCGAGGACAAAAACTCCATGCTTGTGACCCTGGCAAAGCTGATAACCAGCTTTTTCAAAAAGACACAATCGCGCAGGAAATCGAAGGACGCAATCTGGGGAACGAGATGGAATCTGAGGTCCACAAGATTCTCGAGTCCGGCAAACCCGGTTATATCGACAATAGGGTCATCGAGGGTCACACCGCGGTTCCGGGATGAAATCTCAAGAGAAACCACGTCTTTTTCCACCTCAACCAGGACAAAACTCCTTCCCGAGGCGGTCACCGCAACCAGGTCATGCGCGGAAAGCGCGGTTGGGCAGACCGTGATAAGAAGCAACATGACCGGAAGCAAGACGCGGGCTTTCACCACAGCGCTTTCCCCGCCGGCAACGGCGGGGAAAGACTTTGTTCTTTTAAGTCCGTAAATGTTCATGTGTTATCTCTTACCTGTGAAATCTTTTGAAAAACGGCAATTTAGAAAGGCGGATAAATATCTGGGTAATCACGCCGGGCGGTTTGTAGCCCACGGGCACCGAGACCGAGCGTTCCGTATTCTGGTAGGATCTGTTCATATTCCTGGTGTAGGATTCCGAGCCGGCGCTTCTGGTATAGGTGCCCATGTGTTCTTTTTCATCTCCGTAAGAAGTGAAGTAGTAACCGGAGGTTCCCTCCTCCGGCTCGGTCGACCGGTTTTCCGGATAGCCTGCATAAATGTCGTCGACCTTGACCGTGTTGTAGTCACGGAAAGAACCTGACTGGTCCCTGGTATCGAGACCGAGATCGCTGGCCTGGTTTTGCGCAATGATGTCGCAATGCTCCTGATTCGGATCAGACGGCCTTTGCCCGTAGTCAAACTCTTCAATGTCGTCGCTGATCTCGATATCCAGGATAAACAACCTGCCGGAAATACCCTGCATCTGTGCGTCCGTCAATTTCGTACCTCCGACAATGAGCGTGGGTTTGACACGCTCCGCAAAGGTTGAAACTGAAATCACCGTTCCAACCAACAACACCAGCAAAAAGAGCTTTTTCATGGATAACCTCCAAAAGGAATGAGTTACCCGGAATGAATGCCCTTTCCTGCATTCTGCTTCACCAAAAGGCGACTATCAAAGGCAATGGCTACTGATTCTGGCACTTCGTTTCAAAGACGGCTATACTGTTTTCAAAGATCATGTCACTTGCTTCGTTTTCGCGGGAGCTTAAGTCAATCACAATCCTCACAAGAGATGAGGAGCTGCATTGCGCCCGGAAGGCCGCCGCGGGCGACATCGAGGCGCGCAATCGTCTCATCAGAGCCAATCTCCGTTTTGTCGTCGGGCTCGCCCGCAGGTACTCCTATTCCGGGCTCCCGGTCGAAGATCTCGTGGATGAAGGCTGCATCGGGCTCATCCATGCCGTTGAGCGTTTTGATCCCGAGAAGGGCTATCATTTCCTTTCTTACGCAGTGTGGTGGATCCGGCAGGCGATGCTGCGCGCGATCGTCCAACACAGCCGGCTGATACGGCTTCCGTCAAACAAAGTGAAAGAACTCGCGCTTCTGGACCACATACGCCACGAAAAATTGAAAGAGGACGGCAACGAGCCGGATACGGCGTATCTGGCGAAGCAATTGCACGAGGACCCGCGAGGCATGAACGAACTTCTCGCGTTGTCCCAGAAGATCGTCTCTCTTGACACACCCGCAGACCGGTCGCTGGGTGAAACACCGCTGGGCGAATCGGTCCAGGACGAAAGGCAGAACAGCATAGACGAGACAGTTTGCGAGGAATGCCTGAGAGATGATATCGACGCCCTTTTTGCGGCTCTTTCGCCGAGAGAAGCTCAGATCCTCCGCGACCGTTTCGGCCTCAACGGCGACAGGTCCAAGTCGCTGGAAGAAGTCGGGCGCAAACACGAGCTGACAAAGGAACGTATCAGGCAGATAGAGCAGCGGGCGCTGCGGAAGCTTCGCTACTCTGCTGCGGGACAGAAACTGCGGTCGTATCTGTAATCGGCACAGAGAGCGCAGACGCGCGCCGGGCTCTCAGAAATGTGTCAGGATGCTTTGCCAAGGGAGAAACATGAAAAGCAATACAGGAATCAAGAAGGTCGCCGTTATCGGCGCGGGGTTGATGGGGCACGGTATCGGTGTTGATTTCGCCCTGGGAGGTTATGACACCTGGTATTACAACAGGCAAGAACGGACCAGCGAACGCGCGATGAAACGAGCCAGGCTGGCCCTCGACAGGTTTGTCGAAGCGGGACTGGTAACAAAGGCCGATGCGGATAGGGCCTACGGGCGTCTGCATCCGACAATCGACATGGAAAAAGCCGCCGAAGGGGCGGGCTACGTCTGTGAAAGCGTCACCGAAGCCCTATCGCTGAAACGCGAGATATTCGCCTTTTTGGACAAAGTCTGCCCGTCCCAGGCGGTTCTCACCTCCAACACCTCGAGTTTTACGATAACATCGATAGTCGAAAAAAACGACGTCAAGTATCCCGAACGGTGCTGCGTCGCGCACTATTTTCAGCCGCCTCATTTCCTCCCGCTGGTGGAAGTGGTGAAAGGCAAACACACGAGTGAGACCGTGCTCGATAAGACCTGCGAGATACTCTCCGGTATCGGCAAAAAACCGGTCCGCATTCCAAAGGAACTGGAAGGGCATGCGGGTAACCGGATCCAATACGCCATGGGCAGGGAGATCCGCGAGCTGGTGGATCAGGGGGTATGTACTCCCGAGATGATCGACGAAATCATCATGTACAGCTTTGGGCGCCGTATGGCAAACACCGGCTGGTTCAAACGCATGGACCTGATCAGCCTGGACTTCAGCTACAATATCGCGAAGGATGCCGGGCTGGAGCCCTGGGGACCGGTCAAAAAACTGGTCGAACAGGGCCACCTTGGGATGAAATCCGGGAAAGGATTCTACGAATGGCCGGACAAGGGTGAAGCGCTTCAGCGAAAGCAGGACCTGACGTTGATTGAGTATCTCAAGAA
>JAFGHN010000074.1 GCA_016930115.1 Spirochaetales bacterium
GATACACCGCGTTCGCGATCGCCGCGGGGACGGCGCCCTGCCCGCCTTCGCCCACCCCGAGAAACCGTTCGTACGGGCGGTCCAGCAGCACCACCTCTATCGGCGGCGAGTCCTTGAAACGCAGGATGGGATAGCTGTGCCAGTCGACGCTTGTTATACCGTACCGGTCAAATATGACCTGTTCCTTGAGGGTCCAGCTCGCCGACTGAACAAAGATGCCTTCAAGCTGGCTGCTCACCGCGTCCGGATTCACTATCTGCCCGGCATCCACCGCCACGGTACCGCGAATGAGAGAGATACGTCCGGTGGACGGGTTCACTTCCACTTCGGCGACCGCCGCGATGTAACTCTGGAGGTTCTTGTACCTGAGAAAACCGAGCCCCTGTCCCCGGCCGCTCGTTGCTCCGCCTCCGTCTTTCCTCCATCCGGCCTTGTCCGCGACGGCCTCTATGACGGCCCTTGCGCGCTCGTCTTCGAGATGGCGGAGCCGGAACTCAACAGGATCGGCTCCGGCGGCTTCGGCGAGCTCATCCATAAACGATTCTATTGCGAAGATGTTTGCATACGAGCCAAGGCTCCGTAAGGCCGAGGTCCGCAACGGGCTGTCAGGAAGGAAGTGCCGCACCACGCGCCTGTGCGGAAAGGCGTACAGTGGATCCGCGTTCCTGTGGATGCCGACGTGGTAACTGTTCCCGGCGTCGCCGATAAATTTTTTGACCGGCCTTTCCAGGTGCCACGCCGCCAGCAAGGCGGATGCTTCGGTTTCCGCCCGCGCGCGTCCCGTATAGGTGTACCCCCAGACATCGTGGTTCCAATCGATAACCCGGCGGTCATCGCCAAGGCTCGCCTGCATCTTGATCACCGCCGCCGGCCCGTATGGTTCCCACGAGTTCTCCTCCTGCCTTGTCCATTTGAGCGACACGGGCCGTCCGGGGAGCGCGCGGGCAAGCAATGCAGCGTCGAGCGCCGCGTCATCGGCCCCGTTATGGCCGTAGCACCCGGCCCCGTCCATATGGATCGCATGAACCGCCTCTTTGGGCATCTGCAGCACCGCGGCGATGGCAGCGCGGAGCGGATAGACCCCCTGGCTGTGCGACCAGACGGTGAGCTTCCCGCCGTTCATCCATGCGACGGCGGCGGAAGGCCCCAGAGACGCGTGCATATGATAGGGCCTGAAATAAGTTGCCTCCAGGCTGCAGGCAGCGCCGCGCGGGGCGGCTACAGGCGGAACCGGACCGTCGACCGGCAGGCCGTCGACAATGAGGGAAACCTGCTCTTCGGCTCCCATCATGTGATCGAACAGCTTTTCATGCTCCGGAAGCGATGCATTCGCTTTCCAAACGGCTGCCCTTTTCAGAGCCCCCGCGGCGGCCGCCGCCTGTTCCTCACGTTCGGCGATGATTCCCAGGAATTTACCGTCACGCACGATTCGAAGAACGCCGGGCATGGTCCGCACCTTCGCCTCATCGACCGACACGAGGACAGCGTCAGAGTAAGGTGGACGCACCACTCTGCCGTGCGCCATCCCGTCAAGTTCCAGATCGTGGACGAAACAGGCGCCTCCGGTCACTTTTGCCCGTATGTCCAGACGCGAGGCGTGGCGGCCCACAACCCGGTAGTTCTCCGGGTCTTTCAGCGTTCCTGTACTGCCCACCTTCCGATTGAATTTCCTCCCTCCGTAGAGTTCCCAGTAGGTCACCGAACGCCCGGTTTTCGGATCGGTGACCGTCCCGTCTTCCGTGGTCAATTCCTCAACCGCCGCGCCAAGCTTTCGACCGGCCTCGCGCAGAAGCAATTCACGCGCCTCTGCCGCGGCGTTCCGCAGCGCCGGCCCGGTGGATTCGAGGGACATGCTGCTCGTGGTATATCCTTCGTTTACTGTCCGTTCTGTATCCCCCATGATGACGCGGATTCTTCCAAGTTCCAGTCCGAGCTCTTCGGCGCAGATCATCGCCACTGAGGTCCGCAAGTCCTGCCCCAGCTCAACCTTGCCTGAAAAAACGGTGACCGTACCGTCGGTGTCGATCCGGATCCATGAGTCGATTTCGCTGTCAATCTTGAGAGAGCCGGAGGACGGGTCGGTCCGACCCGTCTGCGCGGTACCTCGCGGTCCGACCGGAGGCGGTTGCAGCAGCTCCGTCGGCGATGGCGGGTCAAGGGGAAGCCCGGCCGCCCGCTTTGTCGCCCTTTCTATACGGTCGTAAACGCCGCAACGGCACAGGTTACCAGTCATCTCCGCCTTGATCTCGGCATTCGTCGGCGCCGGATTTCTGTTGAGCAGTGCCACGCCTGTCATAATCATACCTGCGGTGCAGAACCCGCATTGAACAGCGCCTTCTTCGATGAACGCCTCTTGAAGCGGATGCAATTCGCCGTCTTTCGAAAGGCCTTCCACGGTGGTGATTTCCTTCCCCTGGACCTCCCGCACCGTGACGCGGCAAGAGGGTACTGCCTCCCCGTCTATCAGCACTTTGCACGCGCCGCACTGCTCGAGACCGCAGGCGAGCTTGGCGCCCTTTAACCCTAAGTCGTTTCGCAGAACGTAAATCAGCGGAGTGTCGCCTTCAATCCGCATCTCCTTGCGTTGCCCGTTCACTTTCAACGTGATCTCTTGAATCATCCTGCCTCCATCCTCATTCGCCGCGCACTTGCCCCGGCTCTGTGGTCGCACTATAGTAACTTCTGTTAGCAGCCTGTTGGTGCAAAACTACGTAAGGGAGAGTAACATGGGTTCCTTAGAAGGAAAAGTCGCGATAATCACCGGCGCCGGAAGCGGTATCGGCAGGTCGACGGCTATCGCCTTTGCGCGGGAAGGCGCCGACATGATCATCGTCGGCCGGCGGGTCGCACCGCTCCAGGAAGTGGCCGCTGAAGCGGCAAAGCTCGGCAGGAAAGCCGTCATACACAGCATCGACCTTGAGGATACGGACGCGGCGGCCATCGTACTCTGCGCCGCCATGCCGCACCTGACCCAGATACATGAGATCAGGCTTCTTCCGACGCAGCCGCGGGACACCGCGGAGGAATCGCGGGTGGCCGCCCGGATGAGGAGCCCGGAATAGCGCGCCGTTGGACAGACTTATAACCGCTTATGTCCTGGATTGGTCGCCGGTCAGGTCGTTGATGAGCTCTTTCGGCATGTCGTCAAAAGAAGCGAAGTTCATTGTGTAGAGTCTTGCGTACAACCCTCGTCGTTCCATCAGCTTCTCGTGGGTGTCCGACTCTACGATACGCCCGTCCTGGATGACGATGATCCTGTCCGCTCCGCGTATCGTGGAAAGACGGTGCGCGATGACCAGGGCGGTCCTTCCCTCGAGCAGCCTCTCAAGCGCCTTTTGGATGACCCGCTCCGTATAGCTGTCTATGTTCGCCGTCGCTTCGTCGAGCACGAGGATGGGAGAATCGGCAACGAGCGCGCGTGCAAAGCTCAAGAGCTGCTTCTGGCCCCTGGAAAGGTTGCCGCCGCCCTGTTCGAGCTCGGTCTGGTAGCCTTCCGCAAGATTGCGGATGAACCGATGCGCGCCGACAGCCTCCGCGGCAGCAATTACCTGCTCCATCGTCGCGCCGGTCCGCCGGTACCGTATGTTTTCGAGGATCGTCCCGGTGAAGAGGAACGGCTCCTGTAATACCATCGCGATGTTCTTGCCGAGCGACTCCTGCGTCACGGTCCGCACGTCGATTCCGTCGATCAGAATACGTCCTTTCCATACGTCGTAGAAACGGTGCGTGAGGGAAGTGATACTCGTTTTGCCGGAACCCGTCGGCCCGACCAGAGCGACGGTCTCGCCCGGTCTCACGTGGAACGAAATATCTTTCAGAATCGGCCGGTCGGGCTCGTACCCAAAAGTCACGTTTTCGAAAATGATATCTCCCTGAACCTCCCGCAGAGCTTCCGCGTTTTCTCCGTCCTTCACGTCGATTTCCACATCCATCACTTCAAAAATTCGCTGCCCGGAGGCCATGGCCCGTTGCATGACGCTGTACTGAAGGGTAATCGAACGGATCGGCGCGAAAAACCGTTGAATGAAGAAGATGAATGCGACCATTACCCCGAGCTCGAGGGCGCCGGAGAGGACCAGGTTGCCGCCGACGATGATCACCACTGCCATGGCGATTCCAGTCAACGTGTCTACGATCGGAATCATGATTTGCGCGAATCGGGCGCCCTTGAGTTGTGCTTTCAGATTCTCGCGGGCTTTGTCGTCGAAGAGCACGTAGTTGACATCTTCCCTGCCCATCGCCTGGATAGTGCGAACGCCGTTGATTCCCTCGGCAAGCGCCCCGTTGACTGAAGAGCTCCGTTGACGCGCGCCCAAAAAAGCCTCCCGTGCCCGGGGGAGCCAGGTAAACCGGATGGCAAACAGAACCGGGATAATGGCAAGCGTCATGAGCCCGAGCTTGACGTGCATGATAAGCATCGCGACGATGATCCCGATGAGGAGGACCAGATCGCCGATCGCCGAAACGGAAGACTCAACGAATTGCTGCAGCGCGTAAACATCTCCCTGCAGCCGCGCCATCAGCCGCCCGACCTCGGTCTTATCCATGAAGGAAAGCGCGACGCGCTGCAGATGCTGAAACATCGACCGGCGAAGATCGAACAATACCCGCTCCCCCACGCGGCTGGTGACCTTGTCCTGGAAGAAATTCGCCAGGTAATTAACGGTTATTGCAGCGAGGAAAGCAAATACGACGGTGAGAAGGTTCTTTACGCTCGCACGGCGGCCGATTACGGCGACGTCTATGGCCGACCTGATAATCAGAGGTATCGCAATCTGACTGACCGTAAATATAAATACGGCGGCCAATGCGAAGAGAAGCGTCTTCTTATAGGGGAGCAGGTACGGAAGGAACCTCCTCATCACATGTTTGTCGAATGCCCTTCCGAAGAGCTGCTCGTCCCTCTCGATCTGTGAACCGACGACCGCCAGGGGCGGACGTTCTTCTACGGGGATTCCATAGTCGTGGAATTCTTCACGGATAGTTTTCGCAATCATCCCCTAACTCATACCCCCTTCGCTCGACTGCAGATCGTACAGCGCCCGGTAGCGCCCGTTCAGGGCGAGCAGTTGCTGATGGTTGCCGCGCTCGACGATTGTCCCTCCGTCAAGGAAAAGGATTTCATCCGCGTGCATCAAAGCGCTCAACCGGTGAGCAATGATGACCACTACTTTATCCAAGGAGATTTCCGCCAGCGCGGAGAGAATCCGCTGCTCGGTGGCGGCGTCTATCGAGGCGGTGGAATCGTCGAGCACCATGATCCCCGGCTGGAGGAGTACTGCGCGCGCGATGACGAGCCGTTGACGCTGCCCGCCTGACAGCGACACGCCCCGCTCACCAACGGCCGTGCGGTATCCTTTCGGCAGACCGGCGATGTACTGATGAAGCTGCGCGGCGTTTGTCGCGGACACTATCCGGTCACGGTCCGCCCATGGATCGCCGTAAGCGACGTTGTTTTCGATTCCCGCGGTAAACAGGAAATTGTCCTGCTGGATCACACTCACCGCCGACCGGAGCGATTTGAGGGTGACATCCCTGATATCCATACCGCCGACGGAAATGCTCCCGCCGGTCACGTCGTAAAAACGGGGAAGCAGGTGCGCGAT
Organism: Spirochaetales bacterium; assembly: GCA_016930115.1. Classification (GTDB taxonomy): domain Bacteria; phylum Spirochaetota; class Spirochaetia; order ARS1246; family ARS1246; genus JAFGHN01. Next base: position 5,607 of record JAFGHN010000074.1, read on the forward strand.
TGTGGACTTTCCCGAGCCAGGAGGTCCCACGATCCCGAGAACCTGCCCGGGCTTCACGTGGAAATCTATACCGGAAAGCACCCGCACCTCTTTGTCCCCCGCACGATAGGCGAAGGAGACATTTTCGAACTCGAGATCCAGAGCGCCCGGTTTGAGTTCTACCGCGTCAGGTTTTTCACGTACACACGGCTTCTCGTCGAGCACCGCGAACACACGCTCGCCCGAAGTCGTCGCGCGGGCGACGGCATTCACCAGCAATCCGAGTTGTCGCACCGGCATCTGGAGTATCGTCATATAAGCCAAAACTTCCGCGAGCAGCCCGACGGATATTTCTCCGCGCAGGGTCTTGTACCC
>JAFGHN010000338.1 GCA_016930115.1 Spirochaetales bacterium
CATTCCCGCCATCGCCGCTCCAATGCCCATACCGGTGAATCCTTCCTCAGTTATCGGCGTATCGATGACCCGTGATTCTCCGTATTTGTCGAGCAGCCCCTCGGAAACCTTATAGGCGCCGTTATACTGCGCGACTTCTTCACCCAGGAGAATGACCGTATCGTCACGGGCCATTTCCTCGTCAATCGCCTGCCTCAGTGCTTCGCGCACGGTCAGTGTTGCCATTTCCCGCAAGTCCTCCTATGCGTAGACGTCGCTGTAGAGTGATTCGATCGATGGCTCGGCGCTCTCCTCGGCGAACTTCACGGATTGGGCGCTGCTTCGTTTTGCTTCCTCGTCGATTTCGTCCAGTTTGTTCTCTGCGAACACCTGCTCGTCTACAAGCCGTTTTTTGAGGATGAGTATCGGGTCCTGTTGCTTGTAGTTGTCGAGCTCCTCCTTTGTCCGGTACTTTGCCGGGTCGCTCATCGAGTGTCCCCGGTACCTGTAGGTCTTTATCTCAAAGAAGAGCGGGTCGGAGGTTTCGCGTACCGTTGCCACGGCCTTCTGTATGCCGTCATATACCTCGAGAACGTCCATCCCGTTCAATTGCTTTCCCGGGATGTTGTAAGCCGTGCCGAGGACCGACAGGTCCTGCTGCGAGGAGACACGGGTGAAGTCGGTACCCATACCGTACTGGTTGTTTTCGCAGATATAGATGATGGGAAGCCCGAGGATCTTGGCGAGGTTCATGCTCTCGTGGAACGAGCCCTGGTGGATGGCTCCGTCTCCGAAATAGCAGAGCACCACGCCCTTCTCGTTGCCGGTCTTCAGCTTGAGCGCGACCCCGGTGGCGATGGGGATATGAGCGCCGACAATGCCGTTCCCGCCGAGCATGTGCCGCCCCGCGTCAAACAAGTGCATCGAGCCACCCTTCCCACCGGAGCAGCCGGTAACCTTCCCGAACAACTCGGCCATGATGACATCCGGCTCCATCCCGCAAGCCAGGGCGTGGCCGTGATCACGGTAGGCGGTGACGACATAATCCTTCTCCAGATCGAGCGCCGCGATCGACCCTACCGCAACGGCTTCCTGCCCGATGTAGAGATGACAGAAGCCGCCGATTTTCCGTAGACCATATTGCTGGCCCGCGACTTCTTCAAACCGGCGGATAAGCACCATCTCGCGATAGAGCTTTTCCAGGAGTTTTTTGCCGTACTGTTTTTCAAGTTTGCCGGACATACCTTATTCCTTGAAGCTGATACGTTCGTGAATGTTCTTCATCGGTTCGAAGTATTCCGCTTCCTCGATGACGGTTTCAAGAACCACCAGGCTTGAAGGGTCCACGTTCACCCGCCAGAATACATTCAGCCTGCGGCCGATTCCTTCCAGGACCTCGGCCTTCATCGCCGAATTGTCTATGACGTTGACGGGCCCGGACGCGGTGGCGATCCTGTTGAGCAATTTTGTCTGAAATATCCAGCTGCTCTGCGGATTGGCGGATAGATGTTTCACTTTTTCGAACTCAGGTGAAGTGACGGCATAGATCGCGCCGGACCGCCCGGAGAGAAGCGTCGGCGTCATCCATCGCATATGAGGGCGGCCCTTCTTGTCGACCGTGGCCATAACAGCGGTTTTTGCTTCGTCCATGATAGCCCCAAGCAGGGAAACGAACGTCGTTTTGTTCATGGGTACGGCTCCTTTTATGCAATGACATCTATATACTCATTTTCAAGTCAATTATCAACGATATATTCCCTCAGCGAAAATTGTTGACATGGTTAACTAAGTTAGGATAATTGACTTGAAATGGCAGAAACCAAGAAGAAGTCTTTGCTCATGAAGCAGAAGCCGATGAGGCAGGTGCTGCTTGCCCTTACCCCGCTCATGCTTGCTTCAATCTATTTTTACGGGTGGAAAGCTCTCGCGGTGCTCGTATTAGTCAACGCGGCGGGTTTTCTCTCCGAGTACATCTTTTCCCGGGTGTACAACACAAAAGTGACCGAAGCGGTCTTTGTCACCAACGTGCTCTTCGCTCTCTCTTTGCCCCCCACTATCCCGCTCTGGATTCCGGTTATCGGGATTGTCTTTGGGGTGGTGTTTGGCAAGATGGCTTTCGGCGGATTCGGGCGGAACGTGTTCAATCCCGCGCTTACCGGACGGGCGTTCATCTACGTCAGTTTCGGCGCCCAGATGACCGCTTCCAGTGCATGGGTGTTGCCGCCCGCCGGGGCGGCCGGCGCCCTTGGCAGATGGCAGGCAGACGCCGTGAGTTCGGCCACTCCCCTTGTGAATCTCGCTGACGGCGGGAGCGAATCTCTGCTCAAGCTGTTCCTGGGTAATATCCCCGGTTCTTTTGGCGAGACAAGCGCGCTGCTCATCCTGATAGGCGGGATCTACCTCATGGTGAGAAAGACCGCGAGCTGGCGCATCATTGTGGCCGGTACCGCCGCCTATCTTGTCACCCAGCTCATATTCTGGCTGGCCAAGGCGGGTGGGGCGTACGATCCGCTGAGCGGTCTGTTAAGCGGGAGCCTGCTGTACGGTATGATCTTCATGGCCACCGATCCGATTTCATCTTCTCAGACCACCGACCTCGGGCGGGTTCTCTACGGTGTGCTCATCGGCGTGCTCACGGCGCTTATCAGAACATTCTCGGTCTGGCCGGAGGGAATTACGTTTTCCATACTCCTGGCGAACATGTTTGCGCCTCTGCTCAATTATCTGATCCAGGAGGGCAAGGCGAGAAAAAAAACACGGATGGCGACGGCCGCGGCGGGCAACGACGGTCCTGACGCCGGCGGGACGGGAAAGCCATGAGTGAAGCGGCCCCGAGAGTTGATTTTTTCAAGGAGCGGGTTTTCCCCGTTCTTTTCATGCTCATGATCACCGTAGTATTTATCGCGTTGGTATCTGGCATCTTTCTTGCAACGCGAGACATTGTGTTGAGAAACGAACAGCTCTACCTGAAGACCGCGGTGCTCTCTGCCGCCGGTCTTGCCGTTCCGGATGAGCCGGCGTTGCAGGAAGAGCTCTACAACAACACGATGCGGGAAATCCGGGACGAAAGCGGCAATCTCCGTTACTACGCAGTCTCCGCCGGCGGTGTAACATCGGGTTATGTTTTTCAGGCTGCGGGCCCCGGCCTCTGGGGTGAGATAGAGGCTATCATAGGATTTGACGCCGGGCTTGACCGGCTTACCGGCGTCGAGTTTACCAGGCAGAACGAGACCCCCGGTCTCGGAGGGCGTATAACCGAAGGATGGTTCACTCTTCAGTTCAAGGGGAAAACCGGACC